>CALMLJ010000076.1 GCA_937868025.1 uncultured Acidimicrobiaceae bacterium | reverse complement strand
GCGGTCCCGTCCGGAGCGCTCAGTTGCTCTGGAGCGCTGAGGTGACAGTTCTTGGCACCTGAGCGCTCCAGAGCAAACCATCGCTCCAGCCGGGCGACCCGCTGATGGACATTCGGCGATCTCCTGTCACAATGCTCCGGTGAACGTGATCGTCACCGGCGCCGCCGGATTCATCGGAAGCACCCTCGTCGACCGCCTCCTGGCGGAGGGCCACGACGTGGTCGGCATCGACTGCTTCACCGACTACTACGACGTCGCCCTCAAGCGATCCAACATCGCCGATGCACTCACCAACCCGAGGTTCCGGCTCGTCGAGGAGAACCTGCTCGAAGCCGACCTCGACGCCCTCTTCGCCGGAGTCGACGTGGTCTGGCACCTCGCCGGCCAGCCGGGCGTACGCCTGAGCTGGTCCGACGGATTCGACCAGTACGCCAGTCGCAACATCAACGCCACCCAGCGGGTGCTCGAGTCGGCTCGCAATGCCGGTGTCGGCAGGGTCGTCTACGCGTCCAGCTCGTCGGTCTACGGCAACGCCGAGCGGTACCCCACCCTCGAGACCGACCGGCCCGAGCCGTACAGCCCCTACGGCGTGACGAAGCTCGCCGGTGAGCACATGTGCATCCTCTACTCGGCCAACTGGGGCCTCCCCACGGTGTCACTCCGCTACTTCACGGTGTACGGCCCCCGGCAACGCCCCGACATGGCGCACCACCGGCTCATCAACGCCGCGATCGACCAGACGCCGTTCCCGATGTTCGGCGACGGTAGCCAGGAGCGGTCGTTCACCTACGTGGGCGACGTCGTCAACGCCACCTACCTCGCCGGTGTCACTCCCGACGTCGCGCCCGGAACGGTGCTCAACGTCGCCGGTCGTTTCTCGTGCTCGCTCGCGGAACTCATCGACATGGTCGGCGACGCCGTCGGCCAGCCCGTGCCGCTCGACCGTCGTCCGCCCCAGCCGGGTGACGCCCAGAAGACCGGCGGCGACACGACGCTCATCGAGAAGGTGCTCGGCTGGACCGCCGAGGTCTCGCTCGAGGAGGGCATCGCCGCCCAGGCGCTCCACCAGAAGCACTGAACACTGTTCACCGTTCACGACAGTTGTGTGACAACTGGCGCGATCGGGCGACCTGTCGACTACACAATCCGGGATGTTCCCGCACCGCGCCCTGCCCGTGCTGCTCGCTCTGGCCCTGGTCGGCGCCGGGTGCTCCTCGAAGAGCAACGACGTAGCGGTCGGCGACGATGCCAACCCCACGACCGCCGCGCCGAAGCAGTACCAACCGATCTGGGCCGACACCCCCTGCACCCTCGTCGAGGTGCCGGACGGCTCGACGGTCACGTGCGGCACCCTCACCGTGCCCGAGAACCGGGCCGACCCCGACGGCAACCAGGTCGTGCTGCCCGTCGTGCGCATCCACAGCACCGCCGCGAACCCGCAACCCGATCCGGTCGTCTACCTGCACGGCGGTCCCGGCATCGGCACGCTGGGCAACGGCATCGCCGGACGGGTCCGCAACCCGGTGCTCGCCGAACGCGACCTCATCGTGTTCGACCAACGCGGCACTGGCCTCGCCACGCCGTCGCTCGAATGCCCCGAGCGCGAGGATGCCTTCCTGGCGGCGTTGAGCGATCCGGCGCCCTTCGCGGACGAGCTCGAGTCCTTCGACACAGCGCTGTCCACCTGCTTCGAACGCCTCACCGACGAGGGCTACGACCTCGACCAGTACAACAGCCAGACCAACGCCGCCGACCTCGCCGATCTCCGCGTCGCCATGGGTATCGACGAGTGGAACCTGTGGGGCGTGTCCTACGGCACCCGCCTGGCGCTCACGGCCATGCGGTCCTATCCCGAAGGCATCCGGAGCGTGGTCCTCGACTCGGTGTATCCGCCCAGCGCCGGCTCCGCCGATGCGACGGTCAAGTCCGGCGAGCGGGCATTCGACGCGTTGTCCAACGGCTGCGCCACCGACCCTGCGTGCCATGAGCGATACCCCGACGTGAAGGCCGACCTGGAGAAGCTCGCGTCCGACCTCGACGCCGCCCCCTTCGCGTTCGACTACACACCCGAGGGCGGCACCCCCATCACGTTGCACCTCACCGGCAACGACGCCGTCGGTGGCCTGTTCAACGCCCTGTACGACACCACGCTCATCCCGCAGCTCCCGTCGGCGATCCACGACATGGCCAACGGGGGCCGAGCCCTCGTGCCCGTCATCGCCGAGCAGGGTGTCCCGTTCGTGAACGAGACGACCGAGGGCGCCTTCATGTCCTACGAGTGCGCCGACAACAGCGCCCGAGTCGAGCAGTCCGAGGTCGAGGCCCTCCGCAAGGATCCGGGCCGAGCCGGGTTGTTGCTCCTCGCCAGCTGGAACCTGTTCTGCAAGGACTGGCCCGTGACGCCGTTGCCGGAGTCCTACGGCGACGTGGTGACGTCGGACATCCCGACGTTGGTGTTCTCCGGCGAGTACGACCCGATCACTCCCCCGGCCAACTCGAAGGCGGTTGCCGACGCGTTGAGCGACGCCGTCTACGTGTCGGTCCCCCACGGCGGCCATGGACCGGGACCCGATACCGATTGCACCCTCGGCATCTATACCCGGTTCTTCGACGAGGGGACGAAGGTCGATACGTCCTGCAAGGACTCGATCGTGCCGACCCCGTTCTCCTGATCGCCACCGGCTTCTGACGGATCGTCAGGAAAATCGGGTAGAACACACCCCATGCGCTTCTCGTACGCCGAGGCCATGTGCGACATCACGCACTACGCCCCCCTCGCCATGGCCGCCGACGACTCGGGTTGGGACTCGATGGTCGTCCCCGACTCGATCGCGTACCCCCGCGACTCCGACTCGAAGTATCCGTACACCGCCGACGGCAACCGTGAGTTCCTGCAGGACAAGCCGTTCATCGAGCCGTTCATCCTGATCCCGGCGCTCGCGGCCGTGACCGAGCGGCTGAAGTTCAACACGTTCGTGGTGAAGCTCCCGATCCGTCAGCCCGTGCTCGTGGCGAAGCAGGCGGCGTCGATCGCTGCGCTGTCGAACAACCGGTTCGGCTTCGGCATCGGGCTCAGCCCGTGGCCGGAGGACTTCGCCATCACGGGTACGGAGTGGACGGCCCGCGGCAAGCGTATGGACGAGATGATCGACATCATGCGCGGCCTCTGGACCGGCGACTTCTTCGAGTACCACGGCGAGTTCTACGACCTGCAGGCCATCCAGATCTGCCCCGCCCCGACCGAGCCGATCCCCCTCCTCATCGGCGGTCAGACCGAGCCGGCCTTCAAGCGGGCGGCCCGCGTCGGCGACGGGTGGATGCACGCCGGCCTCGGGGACGGCTCCGATCTCGGCGGTCACATCGCCCGCGTCAACGAGCTCCGCCGTGAGTACGGCCGAGAGAACGAGCCGTTCGAGATCCACGTGATCTCCCTCGACGGCTACAGCGTCGACGGCGTCAAGCGGTTGGAAGACCTCGGGGTCACCGACGTGATCATCGGCTTCCGCGATCCGTACACGATGCCCGACGGTCCCCTGCAGCCCAAGATCGATGCCCTCCGCGGCTTCGCTGATTCGGTGATCTCCAAGACGCGCTGACCGAAC
>CALMLJ010000075.1 GCA_937868025.1 uncultured Acidimicrobiaceae bacterium | reverse complement strand
GACCCCATGTCGGTTTTCGATGATCCCCAATGACGGGTTTCCCTGATCGCTCACATCATCCGCTGCCTCAAACGATTCGTCGCACGCGAGGTCTACCAAGCCATCATCAACCCACCCGACGACATCCCCACCGGCGACCAGCTCCGCGAACTCCGAACCGACCGCAGTCTCAGCCTTACCACCGTCTGCAACGCCGTCGGCACCGCACCCATCACGCTGTCACGACTCGAGCGCGGCCTCCACCACGACAACGACCTCGCCCAACGCACCGCCACCTGGATCACCACTTGTAATCCATAGGAGCTTCAGTCAATAGTTGAATCGGCACAATGGCATGAATCCTTCGTCTGCGGCCGGTAGCACCCGCTACCTTCGAATGAGGCGGCGGGACAAGGGGGACAATGCAGCGGTTGGACGGATCTCTCGTGGTCAGCGCGAGCGACCTCGTGGCGCACCTGGCGTGCCGACACGTCACGTGGGTGGACGGACTCGCCGCGAAGGGCAACCTGGCCAAGCCCCGCCGGAACGACCCGATGTTGGAGTTGCTTCGACAACGCGGACTCGATCACGAGCGGGACTACCTCGCACAGCTCGCAACCGACGGACTCTCGGTCGGGAACTTGGACTCGAGTTCCTCCTCGGGCGCCATTCCGACAGACGTTCGACCTGACCGGGCTGCGGAACTACGCGCCCGGGCCGAGCGAACCCGACAAGCGATGGCTAGCGGAGAGGACGTCGTCTACCAGGGGGCGTTCATCGACGAGGCAACGTCGCCGTGGTGGCTCGGGTACGCCGACTTCCTCCGGCGGGTCGACTCGCCGAGCACGTTCGGTGCGTGGTCATACGAACCCGAGGACACCAAGCTGTCCCGAGTCGTCCGTGCTGCAGTTGTGCGAGTACGCCGAGCACGTCTCGCGATTGCAGGGCGTCCCTCCCGAGGCGGTGCACGTGGTGCTCGGCGGCCACGACCGCGTCACGGTTCGGCTCGCCGACGTCTCCGCGTACTACCGGGCGACCAAGGCCAGGTTCATCGCGGCCCTGCAGCAGACCGACGAGCCGTACCCACTTCCGACGTCCCACTGTCGGATCTGCAGCTGGGCTGGCCGCTGCCACCAGCGTTGGGACGACGACGACCACCTCAGCCGTGTCGCGTCCCTGACCCGCGACAACACCCGCAAGCTCGAAGCCGCCGGCGTAGCCACGATGACCGACCTCGCAACTCTGCTCGACGATGTCCGCGTTCCGGGCATCAATCAAACAACGCTCGAACGCCTCCGGGTTCAAGCGCGGCTGCAGCACGACAGCACCGCGGGCGCTCCCCCGCCCTTCGAGGTCGTCCAGCCGATCGAGCCCGGCATGGGACTAGCCGGGCTGCCCGAACCGGATGACGGCGACCTGTTCTACGACATCGAAGGCCACCCCTACGTCGGCGCCGACGGATTGGAGTACCTGCACGGCATCGGATGGGAACACGACGGCCAGTTCCAGTTCGACGGCTGGTGGGCACACACCCCCGCCGAGGAGCGACGGGTCTTCGAACACCTCATCGACTTCATCGTCGAACGGCGGCGCACGCATCCCAACATGCACGTCTTCCACTACGCGCCGTACGAGAAGACGGCGATCGGCAAGCTCATGGGGCGCTACGGAACTCGCGAAGAAGAGGTGGACGACCTCCTGCGACACGGCGTGTTCGTCGACCTCTACCGCGCCGTCCGCCAAGGGGTTCGGATCGGGGTGTCGTCGTACTCCATCAAGAAGCTCGAGCCGCTGTACATGAACCCGAGGGAAGGCGACATCGGCAACGGTGGATCCAGCGTCATCGCGTACGAGGGATGGCTCACCTCAGGCGACCAGTCCGTGCTGGACGAGATCGAGCTCTACAACCGCGACGATGTCGAGTCGACCTGGCGACTCCGTCGGTGGCTCGAGGAGCGGCGCGACGACTTGCTCGCCGTCGGCGTCGACGTTCCCCGACTTGCAGTTCCCGAACCGGAAGCGAGCGCACCGATCGATCCCGAAATCGAGGGACTGCTCAATGCCCTCAACGTCGGCCGACAGGAGTTTCTCGACGCCGCTGCCGACGACGAAACGCTGCGTCCCGACGATGACGCTCGGACTCGGTGGCTCATGGCCGATCTGCTGCAATGGCACCGTCGCGAGGCCAAACCGGAGTGGTGGTCGTACTTCGAGCGACGCGATCACCACGACATCGACGACTTCGTTGCAGACAGCGAGACCCTCGGCGGCCTCACACTCGTGGGCGAGGTCGACCGGATCAAGAGGTCGACGGTCTTCCGCTACGAGTTCGACCCGACCCAGGACCACAAGTTCCGCCCCGGATCGAAGGCGTTTGACCCTGATGCGCTTCGCAACGAAACGTCGGGCGGGAGCAACTCCGTCATCGCCGTCGACAACCTCGCCGGCACCATCGACCTCGCCCGCAGCAACGCCAGAGCAGACGAGCATCCCGAGGCGTTGATCCCCGGGGGCCCGATCGACACGACCGTGATGCGTGAGTCGCTCCGCAGGGTGGCGTCAGCGATGCTTACCCACGGGATCGACGGTCCGGGGCCGGCGCGCTCGGCGCGGCAACTCCTCGCACGGCGCTTGCCCGACGTCGCCGGAGTCGCAACAGGCATGGTGCTGCGGGCCAACGGGGAGACAACGCTCGCCGCTGCCACGCGTCTGATCGGCGGGCTCCAGGATTCCTACCTTCCGATTCAAGGACCACCCGGTGCCGGCAAGACCTACACAGCGGCGACCGCAATCCTCGAGCGAGTCGAGGCTGGCCGCCGTGTCGGGATCACCGCCTTCACCCACAGCGCGATCAGCAATCTCATCGAGGCGATAATCAAAGTGAGGTGACCCCCGTGTAGTGGTCCGGGCGGTGTGGGAGTCCGTTGCCCCAGAATTGGGGCGAGGAGGACAGCACCATGGCCCGACGTCGGCACACGCCCGACCAGATCATCCGCAAGCTCGCCGAGGGCAACAAGCTCTTGGCGGGCGGCACCGACCTCGACGAGGTGTGCCGGCACCTCGAGATCGCCGAGTCGACCTGGCACCGCTGGGTCGCCCAGTACGGCGGCATGAAGGCCAACGACGCGAAACGGCTCAAAGAACTCGAAGGTGAGAACGCCCGGCTCAAGCGCCTTCTCGCCGAGGCCGAGCTCGACAAGTTGATGCTCCGGGAGATCGCGGAGGGAAACTTCTGACCCCGAACCGCAAACGCAGCGCCGTCGAGATGCTGCGCTCGCGGTTCGGGGTATCGGAACGGCGAGCGTGCACAGTTGTCGGCCAGCACCGCTCGACCCAACGTCTGAACCCGCCGGCGCCGAGCGATGACGAGGCCGAGTTGCGGGCCTGGTTACGGGCGTTCTCGCTCGAGCGTCCCCGCTGGGGGTGGCGTCGCGCGTACAAGCAGCTGCGCCGTGAAGGCCGCCAGGTCAACGCGAAACGGGTGCAACGCCTGTGGCGGGCCGAAGGACTGAAGGTGCCCTACAAGCGGCGTAAGAAGCGCCTGGTCGGGGTCGGCACCGCGGTCGGCGCGATGTGCCCGATCCGACCGAACGTGTTGTGGGCGATGGACTTCCAGTTCGACACCACGGTCGACGGCCGCACCTTGAAGCTGCTCAACGTCGTCGACGAGTTCACCCGCGAGTGTCCTGTCATCGTCGTGGACCGTTCCATCGACGCCGACCGTGTTGTCGCCACCCTGGAGCAGCTCGCGTTCGAACGGGGCGGCCCCCCTCGTTACATCCGCTTCGACAACGGCCCCGAGTTCGTCGCTCACGCCGTCGCCGACTGGTGCCGTTTCAACGACGTCGACTGCTGCTTCATCGACCCCGGGTCGCCGTGGCAGAACGCCTGGATCGAGTCGTTCAACGGCCGGCTCCGCGACGAGTTCCTCAACGGCTGGCAGTTCGACTCACTGCTCGAAGCGCAGGTTCTGATCGAGGACTGGCGCATCGACTACAACAACAACCGTCCCCACAGCGCGTTCGGGCTGCTCACCCCGACCGAGTACGCCGACCAGTGGGCAACCATCAACCAACCCCAACTCGCATAGCGCCTGGACCACTCACCGGGGACCCCTCAGGCGCCCCGACGATCGACATCGCCACCGGTGGTGTCGTCATCGCCCGGCACCACC
>CALMLJ010000074.1 GCA_937868025.1 uncultured Acidimicrobiaceae bacterium | reverse complement strand
GTACCCCCAACGGGATTCGAACCCGTGCCGCCACCTTGAGAGGGTGGTGTCCTGGGCCACTAGACGATGGGGGCCAGGAAGGCGGAGCCGGTGGGCGCCGCCCGATCTTCAGATGTGCCTGAGTTCGGAGAGGAGGACTCGAACCCCCAATAACTGGACCAGAACCAGTTGTGTTGCCAATTACACCATCTCCGAAGGGTGGTCCCGGCCAGTGGCCGAGTGTGCCCCGAAGAGCATCGAGAGTGTAGCCCGGGCCTCCAGTGCCAGCGAACCAGTAACTGCATCGAGAACGGACAGGTAGGTGTCGGGTGGTGATGTAGATACCGAGCGGGAGGCCCCGAGCGGCACTCCGACGCCCAGAGCAGCTCGCTGCGGGGCGGGCGGGGCGCTACTCGACGAGGTTCACGAGGCGGCGGTACCCGATGATGCGGCCACCGGCGACGAGCATCGATTCCCGCAGGAGCTCGCCCCTCGTCGAGTCGGCCGAGGTCGGCGAGACCTCGCCGTCGAGTCCCACCTCGTCAGCGATCGCCTCGAGCCGGAACGAGTGATACGGGTCCGAGACCAGCTGCACCTTCGTGATGCCCTGCTTGCGGAGCACCCGGACCGACGCCGCCATCGACTCCCAGGTGCTCGACCCGTCGTCGATGACGATCATGTCGTCGTCGGGCACGCCCTTCTTCTTCAGGTAGGTGAGCCCCGAGTAGGCCTCGGTGAACCGGTCGCCTTCGGCGGCACCACCGGTGACGACGATCAGTGGGACCCGCCCTTCCTTCCACAGGTCGAAGGCGCGGTCGAGTCGTCCCTTGAACACCGGACTCGGGGTGCCGTTGTACTGGGCCGCGCCCAAGACGATGGCGGCATCGGCGTCACGGGTGTGGTCCCACGAGTCGGCGGCGAACACCTGCGCCACGGTGAACCCGAGGTACAACACGACGAGCACGACCCCGGCGAGGAGGCCGCGGCGAACGAGGCGACGGCGTCGACGGCGCTGCTCGTCGGTGCGGGCGGCTTCGCGCTCCCGACGGGCGGCACGGATCGCTGACCGCCGCTTGGCGGTCTGGACCTCGTGCACTTCGCTCGCCGTCGCCATCGCTCCTCCCCGAGCTCGCATCTCAGGGTACAAGCGGGCGCTGATCGGATCGGACCAGGCGGCCGTAAGCTGATCGGGTGAATTCCTGGGGACGACGGTACCGACTGCCCGCGCTGGCGGTGGCGCTGCTGCTGGTCGCCGGAGCGATCGTGTGGGCGGTCACCCGGGCCGAACCACCGAAGGTGGCGGCCGATCCGCAGCCCACCACGACGACCAGCACACCGAGTACGACCACGGCGCCGCTCCCCCCGATCGAGGTCGACCCCACCCGGACCGACGTCGCCACCGCCGTCGTCCCCACGATCGGGGTGTTCGCGCAGCCGCCCGCCGACGCCGTGCTCGACCCGCGGGCGACAGCGGCCGGCGCCACCCTGGCGAGCCTCGTCCCCGGCACCTCACCCGAACGGCCGAACGCCCGGGCGATCCCCACGATCGAACGCCCCGTCATCGGGCGTCGCGCCAACCCGACCGGTTGGGACTTCGACAACCCCACTCCCTGGGGCAACCCGCTCACGTTCATCGTCACCGAGGACCACGGCGAGTGGCTCCGCGTCGAGATGCCCGTTCGCCCCAACGGCACCGAGGGCTGGATCCGCGCCAGCGACGTCACTCGCACGATCATCGATACCCACGTGGAGATCGACCTGAGCGACCGCACGTTGACGGCCTACGCCGGCGACACCGTGATCACCACCACGAAGGTCGTCGTCGGCGCTGCCGACACCCCCACCCCGACGGGTCGCCTCTACGTGACCGACTACGAGGAGAAGTACTCCGGCTCGGCATACGGCCCCTGGATCCTGCCGCTCTCGGGCTACTCCCAGGTCATGGACGAGTTCAGCGGCGGCGTTCCGGTGATCGCCATGCACGGCACGAACCGTCCCGAGCTCATCGGCACGGCGGCCTCCAACGGGTGCATCCGCATGCCCGACGCCGTGATCGAGCAGCTGCACGCCTCACTCCCCTTCGGAACGCCCGTCGACAT
>CALMLJ010000073.1 GCA_937868025.1 uncultured Acidimicrobiaceae bacterium | reverse complement strand
TCAGGTCGACGAGCCGACCCCGATAGGTCTCGAGGTGGTCGACCTCGGCCGCGGCGGCATCGAGGAGCTCGGTGACGCCGTCGGCGCCGGGCGTGGGCAGGAGGGGCTCGAGGTCCCAGGCGATGTCGTCGACGGAGCTGGTGTCGGAAGCGGTATCGGTCATGGCGACAGGCTAGGTGCGAGCCGGCCACAACGGTGGTTGCCTGCGAGCTCGAAGTCAGTAACATCGTGTCACCGACGTGGGGTGCGCCGGTGCGGGAGGTTGGCATGGGTCGGTTCGGCAGCAGGATCGTTGGCGTGTTGGTGGGCCTCGCGCTCATCGCCTCGGCGAGCGCATGTGTCCCCGACGGACCGTCGGGAGGCGCTGCGGTCGGGGCTCAGTGCACCAGCCCCCCGCAGATCGTCGCCGGAGCGAGCCTGTTCGGCTGCGATCTCGCCGGCCTCGATCTCCACGGTGCCGTGCTGACGGGCGCCGACCTCCGGGGCGCGCTGCTCGGCGGCGCCAATCTCGCAGGCGCCGACCTCCGCAACGCGAACCTCACCGGCGCCGACCTGTCCGGAGCGAATCTGACGGGAGCCGACCTCGCAGGTGCCGTGCTCGCCGGCGCCCTCCTCCTCGGGACGATCCTCGCCCTCGCCAATCTCACCGGAGCGAGCTTCGACTTCGGGACCGTGTTCGGATTCGGGGCGGGCGATCCGGCACCACCGGCCTGCGGTGCCTACTGCCCGGGGTACAACGAGGCGACCGTCGACACCGGCCGGGAGATCTGCGACGAGGGATACGGTGCGCAGTTCGGCATCCCCGACTTCTACCTCACGCGGTCGTCGTCGACGTTGGCCGCCGAGGGGCGACGCAGTGTCGTGACCAACGCCGCGACCGACTTCCGTGGCGCGACCTTCGGTGGTCCAGGCAACCTGCTGTCGTCACTGGCGTTGCGCGGCCTCTCCCTCGCCGAAGCCGACTTCTCCGACGCCACGTTCGACGGCCAGGTCGTCGGCTGCCGGATCCTGAGCGGTGGCCGGTTCGAACGGGCGCACCTCACCGGCGTCCAGCTGATCGACCTCGACGCCACCGGCGCCGACTTCGGCGCTGCCCTGTTCGACGGCGGCAGCAAGCTCTGCGCCGTCGACCTCACGAATGCCGATCTCGACGGAGCCCGGTTCTGGGGCGGCACCGGCATCAGCTGCACCGACCTCGGCGACGACCTCCGCAGCGCCCTTCCGGCGCTCGTTGTGTTCGACTCGGCCTCGATGCAGGGAGTGCAGTTCGGTGAACCCGACGGGAACGGCCAGCGGGTCACCTGGCGCAACCTGAGCTCGGCCGTGCCGACGCCAGGGGTCTCCGCAGACCTGGCGGCGCTCAGCGGTTCGGCGGCCAACGCCGATTTCAGCGGCGCCGTGTTCGGTTCGACGACGATCGGCCCGTTCGCCGTGCTCGGGTCGGGCCAGTGGGACGACATCGACTTCCGTACGTCGGACTGGACCGGCGCCGAGTTCCACGGCACGCAGAGCTTCGTCGGGTCGACCTGCCCCGACGGTTCGACCGGCGACGCTACGACGCCGTGTTTCCCACTCCTGCCGTAGCTGCTTCGAACGCCGCGATCAGACCGGGGCGATCTCGGTGGCTTCCCAACGGCCCTGACGACCGGGCCGGTCGACGAAGCGAACCGATGCTCCGACGTCGATCTGCCGGGTGCCGTCGAGGATCGCCGTGCAGTGAAAGGGGTACTCGGTGCCGTCCGCTCCCGTGACGACACCAATGCCCCGCGGGTCGTCGAACTCGGTCACCGTGCCGGTGCGAACGGTCATCAGTGCACGATTTTTGCGAGTGGCAGTTCGAGGATGTCGGTGGCTCCGGCGTCCTTGAGTGCGGGGA
>CALMLJ010000072.1 GCA_937868025.1 uncultured Acidimicrobiaceae bacterium | reverse complement strand
GTGGCGGGCGGACCGAGTTCGAGCGTCGCGACCGCGTAGCCGGCGACATCGCCGCCGACCTTGCGTTGCTCGGCGCCCAGGCAATTCCACGTGTCGCCGTCGGCGATCCAGTGTCGGGTGCCGTCGTCGTCGATGAACCAGGTGGTGCCGCCGGCCTGGCGGAGCACGCGGCCGCCAAGGTCACCGATCGTGCGGAGTTCGGCCCCGGGGTCGTCGACGTACTGGGCGCCGACGGACTCGACGTCGAACGGGAGCCAGCTCTCAGCCCCCGGGTTCGACTCGTCGAGGTGGGCGGTGAGGTAGCCGCGCTCGAATTCGAGCCGGAGTTCACCGCCGGACAGGAAGACGTTGGAGGTGGGGAAGCCAAGGCGACCGTCGAGCCCTCCCTCGCTCTCCCACAGGCTCCGTGCCTGTTGGGGAATCCAGAACATCTGGGTGTCGGAGCGGCGTCCGGCGATGAGTCCCCCGCTCGTCAGCTCGATGACGACGCACTGGGGGTCGTCCCCGTGCATGACCGCCGTGGGGTATCCGCCGAACGTCACCGAGTTGTCGGGTTGTGCCCGGCCCGCGATCTCGCGGTACGAGGCCCACTCGGCGGTGGTGAGCTGCACGGCCGGCTGGCCGGGGCCTGCGATCACGACCCCCTGGGGTTTCCCGTCGCGATCGGTGAGTGGGACGACGTCCGCTTCGACGAAGGACTCGACGGCGCCGGAGACGCAGAGGTCGTCGTCGAGGGCCGCGACGGCGGCCGTCACGACCTCCGACGCAGGTGCGCTCAACCCGCGTCGGCACGGCGGCGTTGTTGTCGGGGCCGCCACCCGCTTCGACGCCGACGCCGACGCCGACGCGGCTGCGGTCGGGGTCTCGGGGTCATCGTTGCCACCGACCACGGCGATCAGGGCGAGCGCCCCGATCGCGACGACCCCGGTCGCTGCGACCAGTCGTCGCCGGTGTGACCGGCCTCGGCCATCGAGGATGGCGTCGAGTCGGTCGGCCCACCGGTCGAGGTCGTCGGGACGGCGTCCGGGTTCATTCTCGAGCAGGCGGGAGATGTGCGTCGCCAGTTTGTCGGCGTCGCGGAGCCCGGTTCGTGCTCCCATGAACTGGAGTCGTTCCCGCGAGCACGCGGCACCGTCGAGGCGCGGTGGGGACCCGACGAGCAGGTGGTGGGCGATCGCGCCGACGCCCCAGACGTCGGCGGCGTGGCCGGGAGCGTGACCGGCGGCGACCTCGGGAGACAGCCAACCGGGTGTGCCCGCGGGCACGTCGCTCGACGGCCGGCCCGGTGAGCCGTAGTCGATGAGCACGGCCCGGCCATCGGGAGTGACCCGGACGTTGCCCGACTTCACATCCCGGTGCACGATGCCGCCCGCTCGGTGCAGCGCCGCGACACCCCGGGCGATCTGGGCGACGTGGCGAAGGTTCTGCTCGGGGTCGTCGTCGGTCGCGACGTGTTCGAGTCGCCGACCGTCCACCCATTCGGCGGCCATCCAACAGACGTCGGCCTCCTCGATGTCGGGTTCGGGGTCGTTGGTCAGCGCGGTGCCGACGAACACCTCGATCGGACGCATGAGATGCCGTTCGGCGAGTACGGCGATCCGTTCGAGCCGAACGGCCGCGTCGGGGAGGTCGGCGGCGCGGGCATGGAGGAGCAGCTTGAGCGCGACGTCGTTGCCCTCATGGTCGGTTGCCCGGTAGACGAGGCCGTCGCCGCCGCCACCGGGTTCGGGCACCGGGCGACCGTCGACGAGTGGCACACGGTAACGACGGGGGTCGTCCGCGGGCCCCGTCCAGAGCTGCTCGGTCAATGCCCGGCTGGCCGGTCCGCTGCCGGCGACGTGGCGTCGGAGTGCCGTCGGGCCGACTCGGTGAGGATGTGGTTGTGGCGTGCGGTCTCGACGACTCGGACCCGGGTATCGCCCGAGTCGGGGCTCCAGAGGCGCTTGGCGAAGAACTCGTCGCTCAGCCGTTCCAGGTGGCGTCGAACCTGGGATCGGCTCATGTACACCTTGGCGGCAACCTGATCGTGGGTTGCCGGCTCGACCGATCCCGCGAGCACCGGTTCGGCGTACGCCAAGAGCACCTCACGCTGGACGTCGGTCAGGTCGATGACCACGCTGTGGGTGTGGGGCTCGTGCACGGTCGGGTCCTCGCCCTCGTCGCGGGAGCGGGCGACGACGTCGAGCTCCCAGGTGCCAGTGGCGCCGACGACCTCGATCGTGAAGATCTCCTCCGACGGAGAATAGGCCGAACCGGCCGCGACCGGGACGGGTGGCCCACCTGCGGCGCTCACCTGGAGTGCTCGACGCACTGGCTGGGGACGGCCGGCTTCTCCCCGGTGGGGGTCGGGCATGCCCGCTGCCTCGACGAAGATCCGTCCGTGGGCGATGACGAGCCAGCCCGCCACGCGAGGGATCTCCCAGTCCCGCACGGGCGCGTGTCCGAACCGGGCCTCACACGACTCCCCGCGGCCGAAGGTCACGACCGAATCGTCGTACAGCGGCACTTGGCAGCGTTCGGCCTGGTCGTCTCCGACCCGGTAGCTCAGCCGTCCTCGAGGTGTGGGGGCGGTGGTCGTCACAGTTGGTGTTCGCGTTGGTGCGGGGCGTGTGACATTGAAATTCAAATCAGTCCCGGCGGTGGAGTACGGAAAAAGTTGAACAGGGGTGCCACTACACGTGGCGCTCCTGACGTGGCACGATGCTTCGGCACACAATGATGACAACTTGTCAGCATTGTGGGTAGGGATCCCATCTCCCTTTCTCACTGTGGTCGGACACCTCGGTTCCAACCCCGTCCGATCCGGTGAACACCCAGCCCGCCGATTCGGCGGCCCGCTCCCTCCAGGTGTGCACACCACCTGGAGGGAGCTGGTGGGCGGGAGGGCCGGGCCCGCTGACGCGTCCCGCCCCTGGCTGCGCGAAGCTGTATCTGACACATCGTCAGATCGACTCGAGGGGTAGCGATGCAGCAAGCGGAAATCGACGCGTTCCAGTTCGTGGGCCAGGACATCCCATGGCTGCTGAACCACTGGGCGGCCGCGGCCCCCGACCGTCCGTTCCTCGTCTGGGAACCGCGGTCCGGCGAGGATCGCACCTGGACCTACCGCCAGTTCGTCGATGACGTCGAGAAGGTCGCCTCGGCCCTCGTGGCTCGTGGTGTGAAGCTCGGCGACAAGGTGCTCATCCACGCCGAGAACTGCCCCGAGGCGGTGCTCGCCTGGTACGGCTGTGCCCGGATCGGCGCCGTCGGCGTGACGACCAACACCCGCAGCGTCGCCGCCGAGATCAACTACTTCGCCACCCACACCGGGTGTGTCGGCGCCATCACCCAGCCGCAGTTCGCCGCCGTGGTCAACGAGGCGGTGCCGGACCTCGGCTGGTTCGTCGTCACTGCCGACGACTCGGGCATCGCCGCGACCGCCGAGCCCGTCGATCGACCCCACGACGGCTTCGACCAGCTCCTCGAGCACGACCTCCCCGAAGCGCCCCGTCACACCCCCGATCCGTTGCTCCCCGCGGGCATCCTGTTCACGTCGGGCACGACCTCGCGCCCCAAGGCCGTGGTGCACACCCACGGCAACGCGCTGTGGGCCGCCAAGGTCGGCCCGCAGAACATCGACATGGACGAGGGCGACGTCTACCTGATCTACCTCCCGTTCTTCCACGTGAACGCACAGAGCTGGTCGATCTGGACCACGCTCGGTGCGGGCGGCACCGTGATCCTCCAGCCGAAGTTCTCGGCCAGCAAGTTCTGGGAGGTCATCCTCAAGCACAAGGTGACCCACATCTCGCTCATCCCGTTCGTGTTCAAGGCCGTCGCACCCCAGCCGATCCCGGACCACACGGTGAAGGTCGGCGTCTTCGGCCTGATCATGCCGGAGTTGGTCGACTGGCTGAAGATGCGGGTGGTCGCCGCCTACGGCATGACCGAGACCGTCATCCACGCCGTGCGCGACAACAAGTTCGAGCGTTACCCCCGCCTGGCCATGGGCCGCGTCGCTCCCGGCTACGAGATGATCGTCGTCGACCCGGAGACCAAGGAGATCGTCAAGGAAGGCGAGATCGGCGAGATCTGGCTCCGTGGCACCCGCGGCATCCAGCTGTTCCTCGAGTACTACGACAACGAGGAGGCGAACAACAAGGCGTTCAACGCCGACGGTTGGCTGCAGACGGGCGACCTCGTGCTGCTCGGCCCCGACGGCAACCTCGAGTACCGCGACCGTGACAAGGACGCCCTCAAGGTCGGCGGCGAGAACGTCTCGGCCCGCGAGGTCGAGGATCAGGTCCGCACCGTGCCCGGCATCGCCGACGTCGCGGTCGTGGGCAAGAGCCACGAGATGCTCGACCAGGTCGCCGTCGCGTTCGTTGTGAAGGCCGATCCGAACCAGGACGACGACGAGCTGGCCGCCGCGATCATCGCCGCGTGCAAGACGAACCTCGCCGACTTCAAGGTGCCCCGCGCCGTGTACTTCGTCGACGACTTCCCGAAGGCCACGCTCGACAAGGTCGCGAAGAACGAGCTTCGGGAGATGGCGGACGCCCACCCCGCGGTCTGACCGAATCGAGATCAGCC
>CALMLJ010000071.1 GCA_937868025.1 uncultured Acidimicrobiaceae bacterium | reverse complement strand
GTGCTCACTGGCCGTCCTCGGGAGCGGCGACGAGGCCCTCGACCTCGGAGCGGTCGACGACGTCGGTCTGTGACGGCTCGTCGATCTTGCGGGGCCCGTGGTTGGTGAAGCTGATATCGGCGATGGACTTCGTGGACACCAACCGAGCCTCGAGGCGGTGGAGTAGCCCGTCGTCGCCCACCCAGTAGGTCGCTGAGCCGCGGGTCAGGCCCTGGCAGGTCACGCCGTCGATGTTCTTGGTGCCGACGAAGCGGAGCCCGTCTTGCATCAGCAGGACTGGGTTGTCCCGCTGGGTCGCCGAGGCCGACAGGACGATCGCCAACACGATGTCGAGCGGTGAGGTGCTCGTCCGGAGTGGCCGGCGCATCCAGTTCGCCGGCGGCAGGTTGGCTGCCTCGAGCGTTGACGCGAGGCCGTCGATCTTCTCCACGACGATGTTCTGCCCGAACACGATCTGAACTGGCGGAGCCTCCGTCGAGGCCGACACGGTCGCAGAGCCGACATGCCCCGCGAAGTCGACCTGGCCGACGACCTTGATGATGGCGACGCCGTACTCGATCGTGACCTCGAAGTCGGCGCCACCGAGCTCGTGGTTGCGGGTGAGGACGTCGGCGAGGGCTGACGCCTGCTCGGGGGTCGCCTTGCGGCCAGGAAGCGTCGTCGTGGTTGTCGCTGCGGGCGGTGTCGCGTCAGTCGTCGAACACCCCGTGAGGGCGAGGACAGTGACAGCTATGGCGGTTCGGACAGGTCTCATGGTGCGTATGTGGCCCGGGGTGGCGATGTTCCCGCCACGGTCACCACCCCGGGTCCACATCACGAACCCCACACGCTGAACAGCGTGTCGAACGACGGCCGACCGTCGATGGTTGCCGGGAGGTCGTGAGCGAAGTTGTTCAACGTGTAGAACCGCATCGGCACTCCGCCGGCGCAGGTCCAGCTGCGGATCGAACCGGACGGACCGCTGGTGCGTGCCTGCTCGGCGCAGCCAGCGCTCGTCGCGAGCGAAGCATTCGCCGCGTTCGCGTCCGGCCACGACGTCCCGCCAGTGACGAGGGAGGCGAGGCCCCAGCCGCCCGTGTACGGGATCGTCGGGTCCGCAGTCCCGTGCACCATGACCCACGGCACGGCGCGGTTCGGAACCGACCCGAGGTTCGGGGAAGCGATCGTGGCGACGCCGGCGATCTTGGACGCGTTCGGCGTGCTCATGTAGAGGTTCGCGAGGAAGCCGCCGTTGGAGAACCCGACCAGGTACACCTTCGCGGAGCCCATGCCTTCGAGCGCGTGCGCCTGGTCGATGACGGTGTTCAAGAAGCCGACATCGTCCGCGCTCGACCCGCAGCAGATGCCAGCGTTCCACCACTGGTTGAGCCCGTCGGGGAGCACGACCACGGCGTCACGCTCGAGGACCGCTGTGCCGAAGCCGAAGGCGCTGGCCTGCAGGTTGTAGCCCGTGTTCAGCACGCCATGGAGGCCGATGACGATGGGGCGGGATCCACCGAGACGCGACGAGCGCTCCATCCACCGGACCGTGCGCCCGTTGATCGTGGTGCTTCGGTACTGCACCGTCGCGGCCACCGGGGCGGTCGTGGTGGTCGCCGGCGCCGCGGTCGTGCTCGTGGTGGTCGCCGGCGCCGCTGACGTCGTCGAGCTCGACGAGGCAACCGTGGTCGACGTCGTCGCCAACACCAACGCCGTCGACGGCGTGGAACTGACCGAAGGAGGTGGCACGGCATCACAAGCGCCGAGCAGCGCGGACGCCCCCATGGCGACGAGGACTGGGATCTTGCGAATCAGCATTGAATTGCCTTTCGAGAATGGGCGCAGGCGCGCCTGTTCGCCCCCGGTACTGAAGACGTCGAAGCAGATGTGGGTTGCCTTCAGCTCGAACCCACCGCGACCCTCAAACCGGAGCTCCCGCGTCGAAGTGGGCGCACCACGTCAGCAGGCCGTCGGGCCCGAACATCTGGCGTGCTGCCGCACCGTCTGGAGGGTCCTGGAACTCGCCGTTCACCACGAAGTCGCACGATCGGAGCAGGCCCGTGGCATAGAACTCCCGGTGGGCCGGCACGCCGGGTGCGGGGTCGCTGAGGACTCCGTCGCAGTAGTGCGCCTCGGAGTGGACCAACCCGTTCGGCCAGAACCGACGGATGGCCGGAGTGACGCCGACGTCGCAGAACAAGCCGTTGCGCCGACAGGCGACCGTCATCGCCTCCCGATCGATGTCGACCTCCACATCGTCGCCGAACGTCGCAGCTCGTCGAGCCCACACCGAAGCGACCTCCCATGTCGGCAACGACTGTGCAACGGGGTCGGCGCGCAGAACGATCTCCGACTCGAGGTGTCCGAACGCCACGAACTGGCCGCCAGCAGGACTACCGGGGCCCCGTCGGACCCGTGTCATCGGCCGCCCCCAGGAGACACGAAGCGCTCACGGCGACGCCCGAACCTGTCGAAGGAGACTCGACCTGGGCACCCGTCCTCGGGGTCGCATGGCACCCCTCTCCGGTAGTGCTGGGACAGGGTCGGGTTGCCGCGGTCATCGAACTCCTGCGATGCCGGCTCGCCGCTCGGCGGATCGTGCAAGGCGTCGGCGGTTGAGAACGATGCGCTGGCTACCTGGCCGTTGGCGTGGAAGTACCGGCACGCGGGCGTGGCGTCATCGGGATCTTGGGACTTCCCGTTGTCCACGAAGTTGACTTGATGCGGGGTGCCGTCCTCGTACCAGGACCGCTCGGCGGCGACGTCTGGCGCGGGGTTGTGCACGACCCCATCGCGCATGTGCAGTTCGAACTTGAGGGCATCGTTGCGATGGAACGACCGCGACGCCGGTGTTCCATCGGGTGCGTCGCTCCGTCTGCCGTCGACCCAAACGTCGATGGTGCATTCCATTCCCGGACGGCCGTCGAACGTCCGTACATCGATCCCCTGAGACCGCAGGACCTCGGCGTGAGCGAACGCCTCCTGCTTCGTGACGAGTTGACCGGTGTCCGCCCCGTCGCTGTGGACGGGCTCGAGCTCAACCACGGGCTCTCCGCGGCGGATCTGCACGAACTGGCCGCCTGCCGGGACACCTCTGGGGTTACGAGCGAATGCGCGGGTCATGGCGATGATGTGGGTGGCGATGGCGGCCGTTCCACTCGAACCGAAGGGGCATGTCCTTCACGTCCGAGCTGACGCGACATGCGATGCGATGCCGGCGACGGCTGCTGGTGTTAGCCGGACCCACGAGGCCGAAGCCACGTGGTCGTCGAGACCGCCGCCGCCGTCGACCCACCAGCCGTCGTTGGACGCCTTCCGCGCACCGAGAACAGCGAAACTGCCGCTGGTGCTGTGCACTACAACGTCGCCGGTCGTCCACGAACGCGACGGCTCGACCCCCTCCGCGAGCCCCAGCTTGTGGTCCTGATGCCAACGCTTCCGTGCCGAATCGGTCCGCAGCTCGCCCGACGTGGCCCCGCACGAGCACACCCCCAGCCCGACCCGAGAACCGGACCGGGCCCAGACCGCGTCCCGGCCTCGACCGTGCGTGCGCTCAAGTGCGTGCCCGCCGGAGCGGAGCGTGTGACCGGGCACCCTGAATCCGCTCACGAGGTGAACTCCACTTGGTGACTGAGCCGTCCGTCGTGATCGAAGAAGCTGACCCTGCGGATCGCTGACACTGGCACGGCACCGACGTGAGCGATCGTCTCCTTCTCCGCCCACGCTGCTTCAACAATCCCCGGCTGCTCGCCGAGGCGAACCCGCTCGGCCCAGGTGCCGGTGTCCTCTCCAGTGAGCATCGGAGGTACACCGAACTCGTCGGAGTCGACGATCCCACCCATACCGGCCACCTCGAACGCGTCCTCGTCAGGCGCAAGACGCTCCCGGTCGAGCATCGCCGTGTTGACCTCGACCACCGCGTGCGCTGCACCGCCGAAGCCAGCGAGCGTCGCGAGCCAGTCGGTCGACGGCGTGTCGGACCTCCCGAAGTAGACGCGACCGGCGGCTGGCGGGGCGCTCGGATCAGACTGGGTGGCGCCGCGTGCAGGGTCGAGTCCGT
>CALMLJ010000070.1 GCA_937868025.1 uncultured Acidimicrobiaceae bacterium | reverse complement strand
GGCACGTGGCGTGCCAACACCTACCCGGGCGCGGCGTGCGACGTGCCGTCGCACCTGTACTCGTTCTCGTTCGCGCCGAAGAAGGACTGGACGCGCAAGTTCGCGCAGCAGCCGGAGATCCTCTCGTACTTCGAGGACGTGACCGACCGCTACGATCTGCGCCACCGGATCCGCTTCGGGACCGAAGCCACGTCGGCCCGGTTCGACGAGGACGCGGGGGAGTGGCACGTGACCGTCGCCGACGGCACGTCGCTCACCGCCGACGTGCTCATCTCCGGTCTCGGTCAGCTCAACCGTCCGTTCACCCCCGAGATCAAGGGCCTCGCCGAGTTCGGCGGAGACGTGTTCCACTCGGCGCGTTGGAATCACGACATCGACCTGGCCGGCCGCCGCGTCGGCGTCATCGGCAACGGCGCGAGCACCGTGCAGTTCCTGCCCCCGACCGCCGAGGTCGCCGGTCACCTGACGCTGTTCCAGCGCAGCGCCAACTGGATCCTCCCCAAGCCCGACCGTGAGTTCTCCCCGCTCGAGCGCCGGATCTTCCGCAACGTCCCGTTCGCCGAGCGGCTCTTCCGGTGGAACATCTACTGGCGCCTCGAGAAGAACTTCTTCTTCATGCGGCGCGGCTCGCGGCTCGGCAAGCTCATCGAACGTGTCGCCACCAAGGAGCTCCGCAAGATCGTCTCCGACGACCTTCCCGCCGAGGCCCTCATCCCCGACTACCCGCCGGGGTGCAAGCGGATCCTGATCTCGAACGACTACTACGCCGCGCTGCTGCGCCCGAACGTCGAGGTCGAGCTGTCCCACCTCGACCACATCGAGCCCGGCGCCGTGGTCACCGCCGACGGCACCCGTCACGAGCTCGACGTGCTCATCTTCGGGACCGGGTTCCGTAGCACCGAGTTCCTGGCGCCGATGGAGGTGACCGGCCGACACGGCGCGGACCTCAACACGGCCTGGGCGAAGGGAGCCAAGGCGCACCTCGGTGTCGCCGTCGCCGGCTTCCCCAACTTCTTCATGCTCTACGGCCCGAACACCAACCTCGGACACAACTCGATCATCTTCATGATCGAGGCGCAGGCGCGCTACATCACCCGAGCGGTCCGCGAGCTGCGCGACGACCGCCTGGCCTGGCTCGACGTCCGCGACGACGTGATGGACCTCTACAACACCCGGATCCAGCACAACGCCGACGGCACGGTGTGGGTGGCCGACTGCGACAGCTGGTACAAGAACGAGCACGGGGTCGTCACCAACAACTGGCCGGCGTTCACCGTCTCGTACTGGAAGCGGATGCGCGACTTCCGCTCCCACGAGTTCGTGCGACGAGCGCGAACGTAGGACCCACCTGGGTTCTGCCCTGCAGAACGGCCGGTCGGCCGATTGAAATGCAGGGCAAAACGGGTGGGGCAGAATGGTCCGATGGAGCTCGCCGACATCCTGACCCTGTCCTCTCACGGCCCCGACACGTTCGTGGGCTCGGGCCCCCGGTACCCCTGGGGTGGGCTCTACGGCGGCCAGATCGTGGCGCAGGCGCTCGAGGCGGCGGCCGCGACCGTCGAGGATCACCTCGTGGTGCATTCGCTGCGCGCCTATTTCATCCGCCGCGGCGACCAGGACGAACCGGTCCGCTACGAGGTCGACCGCATCCGCAACGGCCGGTCGTTCGCCACCCGTCGGGTCGTCGCGCGCCAGGCCATCGGGGCGATCCTGAACCTCGAGGCGTCGTTCCAGGCGAAGGAGGAGTCACCCGACCTCGATGTGGTGACGATGGACCGTGCGCTGCCGGGTCCCGAACTCCTGGAATCGACGTCGTGGAGCCCGGTCTTCGAGCGGGCGTTCGTGCCGGAGGACCAGCTCGAACCCGACTCGCGGCTCGGCGCCGGGCGGGCCGCGGCGTGGCTTCGTACGTCGAAGCCGATCGGCGACGACGCGCTGCAGAACTTCGCCGCCCTTGCGTACCTGTCCGACGACCTCCCGACCGACGCGGTCGTCCGCGCCCACCCCATCGGTGCCGAACCCGAGGAGCTGCGGTACCGGGTCCTGTTCACCGCCAGCCTCGACCACACGATCTGGTTCCACCGGCCGATGCGTGCCGACGAGTGGCACCTCCACGACTTCACCTGCCACAGCTTCGTCGGGGGCCGCGGACTGGCGATCGGGCACGTCTTCGACCTTGCGGGTGGGCACGTTGCCACCGTCGCCCAGGAGGTTTTGCTCAGGGACACCCGGGATCGCGCCGACACAGCTACCACGGAACGATCCTGACCCCGAGGACCAGAATGACAAAGATGTCATTTGGCCCGAGGGTGCTTGATCTACCTGTGCCCGGGCGCTAAACCTTGGTACGCAACACGGCGCGGCGGAGAGATTGAAAGTCTCTCCTGGTATTACAGAACATCTTGTGTACATTGCGGTTTCAGGTGTTCTGTTGAACAAATAATCGAGGGCTGGGGCCTTCGCAGGACGGATCGCAGCGGGACCAAGCATCCTCGGATGCTGTTTCGCGCTGCGGTTGCGATGGAAAAGGACTGGGATGAGCAGAGATACAGCGTTGCCGCCGGGAGCGAGAGCCCAACCGGCCTCGCGGGCGGACGTCGCTGGAGGTACGACCGAGTTCCAGCCGAGCACGGGTCACAGCCCGGCTGAGGTCGTCAAGCTCCCGGTCAAGCACGCCGACGGACCGTTCGGCAGCGTCCGGCCCCGCCGCAAGGGCTCCCTGTCCCTGCGTCGACGCCTCGTGGCGTTCGACCTCGGCTCGGTGCTCGTCGGGTGGGGCCTCGCCCTCACCCTGCCGCTCCTGCCCGAGATCAACACCAACGACGGCCGCGTCGTTGCGCTCACCGGGCTCGCCGTGCTCATCCAGCTCATCGCCATCGCCGGTCAACGCCTCCACCAGGCACGGGTTGCAGCCCGCCGCGCCGCCGAGCTGTCCGGCATCGCCCGGTCGGCGGTGTTCGCCGGCCTGTTCCTGGCAGCGTTCGCCGACATCTACGGCGTCGCGTTCCCGATCGCCCGCATCATCGCCGGCGGCCTCCTCACGGTGGCGTTGCTCAGCACGTGCCGCGCCATCTTCAGCTCGTGGCTGCGCACCCAGCGAGCCCTCGGCAAGTACGCCCGCAACCTGCTCCTCGTCGGCACCAACGCCGAAGCCGTGTCGCTCAAGCAGCTGCTCGACACCCATCCCGAGCTCGGCTACCACGTGGCCGGCATCACCGGCGACGAGGAGGGCTACCGCAACCACGCGTGGGGCGTTCCCTACCTCGGCGAGTCGGCGTCCACGCTCGAAGCCGTCGTCGACATCGACGCCGACGGCGTCCTCATCGCTGCGAGCGCGATCGACGGCACCGAGCTCAACGGCCTGAGCCGGGAACTCCTCCGCCACGAGGTGCACGTGCACCTGTCGAGCGGCCTCCAGGGCATCGACCATCGTCGTCTGCGCCCGCTGCCGCTGGCGCACGAACCCCTCTTCTACCTCGAGCGCAGCACACTCTCGTCGGGTCAGATGCGGGTCAAGCGTGCGCTCGACATCGTGCTCTCGGCCACGACGTTGCTCCTGACGTCGCCGATCCTGATCGTCGCCGCGATCGCCATCAAGATCAACGACGGCGGCCCGGTGCTGTTCACCCAGCGTCGCGTCGGCCGCAACTGCACCCCGTTCACCGTGTACAAGCTGCGCACGATGGTGCCCGACGCCGAGGCACGGCTCAACGAAGTGCTCGAGACGCTCGGCAACGGTCGCGACAACGTCCTGTTCAAGCTCGACAACGACCCCCGCCGCACCAAGGTCGGCCGGTTCCTCGAGGCGACGAGCCTCGACGAGCTGCCCCAGCTCTTCAACGTGCTCAACGGCTCGATGAGCATCGTCGGCCCGCGTCCCGCCCTCCCCGAGGAGGTCGCGAAGTTCGACGACGAGCTCATGGACCGGTTCAACGTTCCGCCCGGTGTGACCGGCCTGTGGCAGGTCGAGGCCCGCGACAACCCGTCGTTCTCGGCCTACCGGCGTCTCGACCTCTTCTACGTCGAGAACTGGAACCTGCTGCTCGACCTGGTGCTGATGATGGAGAC
>CALMLJ010000069.1 GCA_937868025.1 uncultured Acidimicrobiaceae bacterium | reverse complement strand
TCGACCCCGGCCACCAGCTGAACCCCGGCAAGATCGTCGAGTAGTCCCCAGCCGCTGGCCCCTCGCCCTACCATCTCCCTCCCGTTTTGCCCTGCAAAACGATCGGTTCGCCGATTGAACTGCAGGGCAGAACCGGTGTGCAACGTCGTGACAGAATCGCCGGCATGGCACACCCCCGGAAGTTCAGGTTCGGCGCCGAGCTGAAGGGCCCGTTCCCGGGCCTCACGTGGCAGCAGACGGTGCAGCGTGTGGAGGAGCTCGGGTATTCGACGCTGTTCGTTCCCGATCACTTCCAGCTCCAGTACGGCCCGATCACCGCGATGGCGTCGGCCGTCGCCTACAGCGACACCCTCCACGTCGGGTCGCTCGTGTTCGACAACGACTACCGGCACCCGGTGACGCTCGCCATGGAAATGGCGACCATCGACGAGATCAGCCAGGGTCGGCTGGAGTTCGGCATCGGTGCCGGCTGGAAGACGCTCGACTACGAGCAGTCGGGCATCCCGCTCGATCCGCCCAAGGTGCGCGTCGAACGGATGATGGAAGCGGTCGTCGCCATCAAGGCGCTGTTCGGCCCCGATCCCGTCGATCTCGACGGGGAGCACTACCAGCTCGCTGGCGTCACCGGCACGGTGCCCCACACCCCCGGCGGCCCGCCGCTGCTCATCGCCGGCGGCGCCAAGCGCATGCTGCGGTTCGCCGGCGAGCACGCATCGATCGTGGGCGTGAACCCGTCGATCCACTCCGGTGCCATCGACGCCGACTCTGCCGCAGACGCGTTGGCCGAGCGGATGGACCAGAAGGTGGCGTGGGTCAAGGAGGGCGCAGGGGACCGCTTCGACGACCTCGAGATCAACGCCTGGGTCGCGGTCGCCTCGCTCACCGACGACGCTGCCGGGTTCGCCGAGGTACTCGCACCCGGCTTCGGCCTCGACGGCCAGGATCCACTCACCGTGTTGGACTCACCGATGACGATGGTCGGCACCGTCGAGGAGATCGGCGAACGCCTGCACGCGCGCCGCGACCGCTGGGGCTTCAGCTACCACGTGGTGCAGGGCGACAAGGCGCTGGAGATGGCCCCGGTGGTGGCTGCCCTCGCCGGGTTGTAGTCCACGCCCGGACGAAAAATGCTGCGAGGGTCGCGCCGGAGCGCGACCCTCGCAGCAGATTCAGTGGGATGTCAGGACAGCTGTTCGGCGAGGTAGTTCTGGAGGCCGACCTGCTCGATGGCGGTGAGCTGGGTCTCGAGCCAGTCGGCGTGCTCCTCCTCGGCGACGAGGATCTCCTCGAAGAGGTGCCGGGTGCCGTTGTCGGCGGCGGCCACGCAGGCGGCAATGCCACGGTTGAGGCGTTCGACGGCCTCGTACTCGACGGCGAGGTCGTTGCGGAACTGCTCTTCGACGTTCTCGCCGACCCGGAGCGCCGACAGACGCTGCAGGTTGGGGACGCCGTCGAGGAAGAGGATCCGGTCGATCAGGATCTCGGCGTGCTTCATCTCGTCGATCGACTCGTCGCGGATGTGGTGAGCGAGCTTCCCGTAGCCCCAGTTCTGGCACATCTTGGCGTGGATGAAGTACTGGTTGATGGCCGTGAGCTCGGAGGTGAGGACCTCATTGAGCAGTTCGATGATCTCTGCGTTGCCCTGCATGGAGCGCAGGCTAGTAGGTCGCAGCGACGATTCGGCTCAGGCGGCGTTGGACTGATCGAGCGACTCGGTGGACCGGTCGAGCTCGGCGAGCAGGTCCTCCAGGTGCTCCACGCACGTGCCGCAGTCGCGGCCGGCGCCACACTTCTCGCCGATCGAGTCGACGCACGATGCGCCGGCAGCGATGGTGTTGCGGACGGTCGACTCGAAGACGGCGTGACACGAGCACACGAGCATGTGTTCAGCATACCTAACAGTGATCCGCAGTGCTACCTGTTCGACCCGACGAACCCTCGGGGACCATTCGGGGGATCGGAACCGCCGAAACCGCCGTGCCGTCATGTAGACATGTCGCCGTGCCGAGCGAGGTTCCAGATGGGGGCAGCGTGCCCGTCGCCCGCGACCTGCGCCCCGCGCTCGGTCCACTGGTCCTGCACCCGACGTTCGCCAAGGCGACCGCCGCCCCGGGCAAGGTCAGTGCCGCGATCGTCGACGCGGTGGTCCCGCGCCTCGCTCCCGTGCTCGGACCGTGGCGGCAAGCCGGCCGCATCGTCGACGACGGTCTCGGCCAACTCCGTGACCTGACCGGCGGCCTGTGGGTCTGGTGGCATGCGAACACGTCGCTTCGCGATCGCCTGCCCCGCTACATCGCACTCGTCGTGTGCGTTGTGTACTTCGTGATCTTCGAGCGTCTCGTCTGGCTCCGTCACGACCACTTCGGATCCTTCGACTACGACCTCGGCATGTACGACCAGGGCATCTGGCAGCTGTCCCATGGGCGGGGATTCATGACGGTGCGCGGCATGCACGTCTTCGGACACCACGCCAACATCGGCTACCTGCTCTTCGTGCCCTTCTACTGGATCGGGATCGGTGGCCCGCAGTTCCTCGACTTCGTCAACACGCTCGGCATCGTGGCGGTCGCGCTGCCGATCTTCGGGCTGGCCACCAAGCACCTGAAGTCGGCGTGGGCGGGGTGCTTCCTCGTGTTCGCGTACCTCTTCCACTTCTCGCCGCAGTGGAAGATCCAAGAGACGTTCCATCCCGAGAGCATCGCCGCGCCGCTCCTCGTGGGAGCGCTGTACTTCGCCTCCCTCGGCCGGTGGCGGGCGTACGCGTTGTGCATCTGTGGCGCGTTGATCTGGAAGGAGGACGTCGCCCTGGCGACGGCGGTCATCGGCCTCGCCGTCGCGCTGATGTTCCGCCAGGTGAAGATCGGAGCGCTCACGATCGCCGGTTCGGTGGCGTGGTTCTTGTTCGCGACGCGGGTGATCATCGAACACTTCTCGCCGTCGGGCGCTGTGTTCGACAGCCTGTTCGGGCCGCTCGGGTCGAGCGCCACCGACCTCGTCCGCAACGCGCTCGTCCACCCCTCGCGCCTCACCACCACCATCAAGTGCCACGGCTTCTTCGACGGCCGACTCGAATCGCTCCCGGTGCCCGTCGAGGGCGTGGGGTGTCCCGACCCGGGTGCGGTCGCCGCCTACGCGAGCGCGACGAACCCGGCACCGCAGGGCCTCGCGACGCTCATGGGGCCGTACGGCTACCTCTCGGCCGCGAACCCGCAACTCCTGGCGATCGGGCTTCCGCAACACGTCGTGAACTCGGCGACGACCGCGAACTTCACCTGGGACCTCCGCTGGCACTACGCCCTGTTCCCGTACCTGGGAGCGCTCGTGGGGTCGGTGTGGACCGTCATCCGTCGGCGCCGCATGATCGTTGCCTGGGCGTTGATCGCCGTGATGGTCATCGGGGTGGTCTCGACGTACCAGCGCGGCGTCGGCCCGTGGACCGACAACCACAACGGCGGGTGGTGGCCCCTCACCGATTCGCCGATCAACGCCGACTACCGGGCCGCCATTGCCGACATTCCCGACGACGCCCGGGTGACGGCCTCGTACTTCCTCGTGCCGCACCTGTCGCACCGGGAGTACATCTACACGTTCCCCAACCCGTGGCGATCGTCGAACTACGGGGCCGGCGGCACACTCGTGACCCCGCCCGACCAGAACACCATCGACGACCTCGTGGTCGACCGGGCGCCGTTGAACCCCGAGGACCAGGCGCTCTTCGACGCCATCATGGACTCCGGCCAGTTCGAGGTCGCCTACCGCCGTCAACGCAACGACGGTGGACGGCTGAGCGACGTCATCCGCCTGTCCCGCGTGAAGGACGGGCCCGCGATCACCCAACCTCCCGTCGTCCCAGCGACCACGCTGCCGCCGGTCACAACGACGACGGTGCCGGCTGCGGCCGGCGAGCAGTTGTCGCCGACCCCGTCGAGCTGATCCGCCGACCTGACCGACCCGACCTGACCGACCCGACCTGACCGCGACGGTTGTCAGGTTTCGGTGACAGGGGCGAGCACTGTGACGACGGAGAACTCGTCACCCGGCTCCATGATCAGCTCGGCGACCTTGCCGG
>CALMLJ010000068.1 GCA_937868025.1 uncultured Acidimicrobiaceae bacterium | reverse complement strand
CCATGTGGGCGACCAGTCCCGCCGGTCTGATGGAATCGCTCGACTCGCTGCTGGCGGCGACGATCCACGACGGCCGCTTCTGCACCGCAGTGTTCGCGATGCTGCACGTCGACTACGCCGGCGGAGTCAGCGGCAGGCTGAGTGCTGCGGGCCACCCGCCGCCGTTGGTGATCCGGGCGTCGGGCGACGTCGACGTCATCGAGCTGCGCGGGCCACTCCTCGGGGTGCTTCCCGACGGGCGGTGGGTCGACGCCGACGTCGGGCTCGCTCCGGGCGACACGCTGGTGCTCTACACCGACGGGGTGACCGAGGCCCGCGATGCGGAGGGCCGACTGTTCGGCGAGGCGGGTCTCCGGGAGTTGTGCGCCGAACTGGTGGGACGTCGTCCCGCCGAGATCGTGGCAACCATCCGCGAGCGGGCGCTCGCACACGCCGGTGCGATCACCGACGACATCGCCGTGCTCGCCCTCGCGCCGGCCTGATCTCCCGGGCTCGCTCCACGGGGCTGGCGAGGAGCACCGGGATGCGGCGCTCCGTTCTCTCCTGGTACCACGCCGGGTGCTCGGGTGCGCCGCCCTTGGTGACGACGATGATCGGCACGCCGGTGTCGGCCCTCCCTGCGACGGGTGGGTGTCAGTCGGCGAGCCCGAAGGGGCCCTTCAGCCCGGCGAACTCGACGACCCGGGTGACCGAGGGCGACGGGTTCACGATCCGCACCGGGATCTTGGGTTCTCGGGTGATGAATCCGACGAGGACCCGCAGCGCCGAGGAGTCGATGAACGCCACGTGTTCCATGTCGAGTTCCACCGCGCCGGTGCTCGCCGCCCGGGCAGCGTCGAGCGCGTCGGACAGGAGCTGCATCGTGGTCAGGTCGAATTCGCCGGCGAGAACGACGCGGACACCGCCGGGGATCTCCGAGGTCGTGGTCGAGGCGATCGGAGCATCGGGATCGATGGCGAGGGCCGGGCGATCGTTGAGCCATGCGACCGCCTGGCCGCGGCTCGAGACGTCGAGCTTTCGGTAGATGCCGGACAGGTGCGATTTGACGGTCTCGACGCCGATGTACAGCTCGGCCGCGATCGAGGCGTTGGACATGCCCTTCGCGAGGAGGCGCATGACCTCGAGTTCGCGGTCGGACAGCATCGGGTCGTCAGCGCCTCGCTCGGTGTGCCTGGCCTCGGTCATCGGGCTCCCTTCGAGTCTCGAACGAACGATCCTAATTTGAACGGGGACTCCTGACGTCCCGACCCGGGCCGATCGTCGTGGCGACTACCTTCCACCCGTCGACCGGACTCCCGTCGGGGCAGTCGCTCGTCGGACGACGCCGAGGGGGGAAGCATGCCGATATCTCATCGATGGTTGTACGCCGCCGCCGTGCTCGTGCTGGCGGCGACCCTCACGTCGTGTGGTGAGCCGGCGCTCGACGCGTTCTACGACGCCGGTGGTCCGATCACCGGTCGCCGGCCCGGCCTCGTCGACGCCGGGTCGCGGCCCGGCGACGTGGTGTCGTCCCGGCCGGCGCGGTTCACCGTCGACCCGTTCACGCTCGCACCGGTCGCCGGCGTCGAGTCCCAGCAGCTCCTGTACCGGTCGACGACGGGTCGCGGCGAGCCAGTCGTGGTGTCGGGCACCGTGCTCGTGCCGACAACGCCGTGGACCGGTGCGGGGTCGCGGCCGCTCGTGAGCTACGGGGTCGGGACGCGAGGGGTCGGCGACCAGTGCGCCCCCTCGAAGTCGCTGTCGGGCGGCCTCGACTACGAGAGCGGCATCTTCCAGGAAGCTCTCGGGCGCGGGTGGGCGGTCGCTGTCAGCGACATGGTCGGCCTCGGCACCGCTGGCACGCACACCTATGAGGTCGGCCGAGATCAGGGCAGGGCGTTGATCGACATCGCCCGGGCCGCTGAGCGGCTCGACGGAACCGGGCTCGACGCGTCGACGCCGGTGGCGTTCTGGGGCTACTCCCAAGGTGGCACGTCAGCGGGGTGGGCTGCGCAGCTCGCGGCGTCCTACGCGCCCGACCTGAACGTGGTCGCCGTCGCCGCCGGAGGCGTTCCCGCCGATCTCCGGGCCGTGGCGGTGAACCTCGACGGCAACCCGTTCTTCTCGCTGCTCACGTTGGCCGCGTTGGGCTATGACGCCGCCTATCCCGGTCTCGACCTCGACCGGTACCTCAACGATGCGGGACGGCGGACGTTCGCCGCGAACCGGAACTTCTGCATCGTCGGCATCGATGGCATCCAGACGTTCGGTTCGCTCGCCGGGCACCACATGAGTGACTACCTCGGATCGACCAACCCGTTGACGACACCCGAGTGGATCGCGGCACTCGACGAGAACCGCTTGGGAGGGGCAGCGCCGGCGGCGCCGGTACTGCTGCTCCACGGTCTCGTCGACCAGGTGATCCCTCGGGCGCAGGCGGTGACGCTGCTCCGAGAGTGGTGTGCGGCGGGTGCGACGGTGGCGTGGACCGACCTGCCGACGGAACACGCGCTCGGCATCGTGTTGAGCGTGCAGCCGGCGCTCGACTTCTTGTCGGCCCGGTTCGCCGGCGTTCCTGCGACGAGCAGCTGTGGCGAGGTGTGGCCCTGAACGCCGAGATCCGGTGGCTACGGGAGGTAGGCCGCAGCCGGCTTGGTCGGCTGGTACAGCCAGGCGT
>CALMLJ010000067.1 GCA_937868025.1 uncultured Acidimicrobiaceae bacterium | reverse complement strand
CCCGGGGAGCCGAGGTTCAACACCGGCTACCAGGTCACGTTCGGCACGAAGGTCGCCTCGCGCTGCAACCCGGTGACGACGACCGCGTCGACGTGCACCGCTGCGGCGGTCATCGAACCCTGATCCTCACCCCGACGGGGCCGCGGCGGAATAGCCCGCGCCCCGTCGAGGGTTGTGTCCGGCATGACCGAGACCGACGCCCAACCCGACGCCGAGCCCGAGTGGTGGAAGACGTTCGTGGACGAGCTGCCGGCCCGCACCGCCAAGCTCGCCGTCGTTCGAGCCGACGGGTCGCCACAGGTGGCGCCGGTGTGGATCGCCCGCGACGGCGACGAGATCGTGTTCCTCACCAGCGCCGACACCGTCAAGGGCAAGTCGATCCTGCGGGACGGACGGGTGAGCCTGTGCCTCGACAACGAACTGCCGCCGTTCGACTTCGTCACCATCAACGGCACGACGACGACGTCGACCGATCCCGACGAGCTGTTGCACTGGGCCACCGAGTCGGCTCGGCGCTACATGGGCGACGAGCTCGCCGAGCAGTACGGCCGGCGCAACGCCGTGCCACCCGAGATGGTCGTCCGGGTCACCCCGACCCGGGTCATCGCGGCGAGGAACGTGAGCGACTGACGCTCAGACGGCGCGGAACCGGTCGACCGCGTCGACGAGGGCAGACGTGTTCTCGGGGTCGAACATCGAGTGGCCGGCGCGCTGGTTGAGCACGAACTCCGCCTCCGGCCAGGCCCGGTGGAGGTCCCACGCCGTCCTCATGGGGCACACGCAGTCGTAGCGGCCCTGCACGATGACCGCGGGGATGTGCCGGATCAGGTCGACGCCGTCGAGCAGCTGGGTTTCGTGGGCGAAGAAGCCACGGTTCACGAAGTAGTGGTTCTCGATGCGGGCGAGGTTGAGCATCTCCTGGTCGGAGTCGGTGCCCGGCCGCTGCTCGAGGTAGGCGGTGGCCCGCTCCCAGTCGGCCCATGCCCGGGCGCACTCGAGCTGCGCCTCGGGATCGTCGCCGAACAGGCGCCGGTGGTAGGCCGCGATGAGGTCGCCGCGCTCCTCGTCGGGGATCGGCGCCAGGTACTGCTCCCATGCGTCGGGGAACAGGTCGGACGTGCCGTGTTGGTAGAAGAAGTCGAGCTCGCTGCGGCGGAGCAGGAAGATGCCGCGCAACACCAGCTCGGTGACCCGCTCGGGGTTCATCTGCGAGTAGGCGAGCGACAACGTCGAGCCCCACGACCCACCGAACACGAGCCAGCGGTCGATCGCCAGGTGCTCGCGGACGCGTTCGAGGTCGGCGACGAGGTGCCACGTCGTGTTGTGCTCGACCGATGCGGTGGGAGTGCTGCGGCCGCAGCCGCGCTGATCGAGCAGCACGATGCGGTACGACTCGGGGTCGAAGAACCGCCGCTGCTTCGGGGCCGAGCCGCCGCCGGGCCCACCGTGCACCACGACCGCGGGCTTGCCGTCGGGGTTCCCCGACTCCTCGACGTAGAGGACGTGGCCGTCGCCGACGTCGAGCGAGTAGGTCGCGTTCGGTTCGATCTCGGGGTAGAGCTCGGCCATCAGTGCAGGTGCCCGCGGTGGTCGTCGAGGAGGCTGTTGCCGTCGTCGTCGAGGTCGGCGGGGTCGCCGGCGATGAGGTCCCAGCGGTCGTGGCAGTCCTCGCAGCGGTAGGTGACGATGTCGCCCGTCTCGTCGCCCCCGTCCAGCGGCAGGGAGGTGCGGTGGCAGGTGCCGCCACAGTCGACGCACACGATCGCCTCGGGGAGCGAACTGCTGGTCTCGTCGGCCTCGTGCATGCCCGCAGTCTCGCGCACCGCCCCGGCCGATCCGGTCGTGAGCCCTCGGGGCGAGGAGCGGTAGCGTGGTCCCCATGGATGCACCCCGACCCTCATCGCGGTCCAGCTGGGAGGCAGCGTTCGCCTCGTCGCCCACCCGTGACGCCGAGTTCGAGACGATGTCGGGCGTCCCCGTCGAGCCGGTGTACGGCCCCGACGACGCCGAGCACCCGGGGGAGTACCCCTACACCCGCGGGCCCTACGCCTCGATGTACCGCTCGAAGTTGTGGACGATGCGGATGTTCGCCGGGTTCGGCACCGCCATCGACACCAACGGGCGCTTCAAGGACATCCTGGCCAACGGCGGCGACGGCCTGTCGACCGCGTTCGACCTGCCCACCCTGATGGGCTGCGACTCCGACGACGAGATGAGCCTCGGCGAGGTCGGCACCTGCGGCGTCGCTGTCGACACGCAGGCCGACATGGAAGACCTGTTCCGCGACATCGACCTCGAGCACACCACCACGTCGATGACGATCAACTCGCCGGCCGCGCCGATTTTCGCCATGTTCATCGCCGCGGCGGAGAAGGCGGGCATGTCGCGGGCGAAGCTCGGTGGCACCCTCCAGAACGACATCCTGAAGGAGTACCAGGCGCAGAAGGAGTTCGTCTTCCCGCCGCGGCCCTCGCTCCGCCTCGTGCGCGACACCATGGCGTTCTGCGCCGCCGAGATGCCGCGGTGGCACCCGATCTCGGTGTCCGGCTACCACATCCGTGAAGCCGGCTCGACCGCCGCGCAGGAGCTGGCGTTCACGCTCGGCAACGGGTTCGCCTACGTCGAGTTGGGTCTCAAGGCCGGCCTCGCGGTCGACGACTTCGCGCCGCGGCTCAGCTTCTTCTTCAACGCCCACCTCGACTTCTTCGAGGAGATCGCCAAGTACCGCGCCGCCCGCCGCATCTGGGCCCGGTGGATGCAGGAGCGCTACGGCGCCCAGGCCGCGAAGTCCCTCCAGCTGCGATTCCACACCCAGACCGCCGGCGTGTCACTCACTGCCCAGCAGCCCGAGGTCAACATCGTTCGCACCGCCATCGAAGCGCTCGCCGGTGTGCTCGGCGGCACGCAGAGTCTGCACACCAACTCGATGGACGAGACCCTGGCGCTCCCCACCGAGAAGTCGGCACGCATCGCCCTGCGGACCCAACAGGTGATCGCCCACGAGACCCGGGTCACCAACGTCGCCGACCCGCTGGGCGGTTCGTACTTCGTCGAGGCGCTCACCGACGAGATCGAGCGGCAGGCCGAGGAGCTGTTCGCCAAGGTCGACGCCTTCGGCGACGGATCGATGCTCGAGGGCGCGATCCACGGCATCGAAGAAGGCTGGTTCCAGGGCGAGATCGCTCAGGCTGCCTACGACCTCGAGAAGAAGCTCAACGACGGCCGCCACGTCGTCGTCGGGGTCAACCAGTTCTTCGAGGGCAACGACGAGCCGCAGCCCGAGACGCTGTACATCGACCGCGAGGTCGAGCAGTTCCAGATCAAGCGGCTCGACGCCGTGCGCCACGACCGCAACGCCGCCGCCGTGGACGAGGTCCTCGCCCGCCTGCGGGCCGACGCCGCTGACCCCGAGGTCAACCTGATGCCCGTCCTCATGGACGCGTCGCGGGCCTACTGCACGCTCGGCGAGATGATGGGTGCCATGGCCGACGTGTTCGGCCGCTGGGAAGAAACAGCTCGGATCTGAGGACGTACTGCTGATGGACGCTTTTGGTGAGTACGACGTCCCGAAAGGGCGAGTCCTGGTCGCGAAGTTGGGGCTCGACGGCCACGACCGTGGGGTGAAGGTCGTGGCGCGCATCCTGCGCGATGCCGGCTTCGAGGTGATCTACACCGGGCTCCGGCAGACGCCGGCCAAGGTCGTGGCCGCGGCGGTCGACGAGGACGTCGACGCCATCGGCCTCTCGATGCTCTCGGGCGCCCACCTCGCGCTCGTCCCTCCGGTCGTGGAGCTGCTGCGCGAGCAGGGGCTGACCATCCCCGTCGTCGTCGGCGGCATCATCCCCGAGCGCGACGTGCCGGTGCTCGAGGCAGCCGGCGTCGCCGCGATCCTGGCACCCGGCGCGTCGTCCGCCGACGTCGTCGCCACGATGGAGTCGGTCATCGCTGCGAACAGCGGCGTCTGACCGCGACGTCGCACCCCGGCCGACGCCGGGGCTCAGCCGCCCATGCCGCACACCATGGTCGCTGCAGCCGCCGCCTGTTGGAGGAGCTGGGTTGCTTCGTCCTCGTCGTCGGGCTCCTCGATGAGCGCGGCGGGCGTCGACGCCTTGATCTCGTCGTAGACGCAGCCGGCGACGTCCTCGGTGAGGCCCGAGGCGTCAGCGACCTGCTCGACGAACTCGTCGCGGTCGACGAGGTCGGCGTCGTCGACCTCTTGGTCGGATTCGGGAGCGTTCGGGTAGATGAGGGCGGCGAACTCGTCGAGGGTCATCGACGTCGCGTCGTTGGGGATGTCGACGGTGACGGGCTCGCCGAACTTGCTCAGCGTCATGACGGTGGTGGAATCGCCGATCCCGGTCTCGACGTCGTACGCGATGCGGCGAACCCGGTCCTGCTCGTCGACCTCGATCTCGGCGTCAACTTTCGACATCGTCTTGGCGGTCGCCTCGGCGATGCGCTTCATGGTGCGGTTGTCGGTGTCGAGTTGGTATGCGGGCGACAGGTCGAGCGTGGTCGTGAACCGGCGGATCTTCACCCCGTCGCGGGTGCCGCCGTCGCCCTCGGTCACCCGTGCTCCCTTGCGCTGCATCACGTCGAGGAACGACTCGACCGATGCCGACGACGCGACGGCGTTGGTCGCGTTGCCAGCCCCGGTGAGCTCGACCCAGCCATCGGGAAGCGGCGATCCGGCAGGGAGACCGCTGTAGCGAAGGAACTGCCGGCCCCCGTCGCCGGCCACGATGTCCATGATCAGCTTCTCGGACTGCACCGGGATCTCCATGGTCATTCGGGAACTGTCGCCGGAGCGGGCGCCATGCACCTCGGACTTCTGTGTGTCGCCGGTCGAGAGCTTGACGGTCGTCACAGCGTCGATCGAGTAGGTGGTCGAAGCCGTCTCCGATGCCGCGGCGGCGAGGGCCTCGGCTCCCGTCACGGTGATCGCCTGCTCGTCGCTGCCGCTGCAGGCGGCGAGAGCGCCGAGGGCGAGCGTGGTGGTGAGCACCGCAGCGGTGCGGGCGAACTGCTGGAACATGTCACTCCTCGGGAGACGAAGACCGTCCAGGGTAGAGGTGCTGCCTTGAATTCGGGTGACGTTCGTATGGACGCCGGATTGTTGTTCCACCGATCAGCGTGCGACGCGGCGCTGATGATCGAGTCCGCTCGGGGGTCACCCTTCGACGTGCAACTTCGGGCGACATCGACTGGGTGGACGTCGCCACCAACAAGACCTACGACGCCGTGGGCAGCGGCATGCCCGACAGTCAGTTCGCCAAGCAGTGGCCCACCGTCAAGTCGCGGATCACCCACCACCTGACCTATGCGGACTACGTTCCGTTGACGTCAGTAGCCTCAGTGCGACGAACAAGGCCATCGTGCTCGCGTACGTGGAAGGCCGAAACAACCCTCGAGTCTTCGTCATCGGAATAGGCTGAGAAATGTCTGGTTGGTTGCGACCGCCGGCGGAACCTGTTCGGCCCCGAGGCAACGTTCGGCCCCCACGAACCTCCCATCGGTGATGACGAGTTCGGTGACCTCTACGTGATGGATGCGGCGGTCGGAGCGATCACCTTCCGCCCGTGCTACGGGCCGCCCATGGATGTCGCGCGGGACTTCGTCGACCTGATCAGTCGGATGGTGGCGGAGATCGAGGTCGATTGAGATCGCCCACGAGAGGGCGGAGGGTGCATCCCCGGCTCTTCCTCGGGCCGGCGCCGTCAGATGTAGGTGACGTTGAGGAAGTCGTTGCTGATGAGCGCGACGACGAAGCCGATGCTGTCGTGGATCAGCCGGGTCGGCCCGACACCGAACACCCCGTTGCCCCAGCCGTTGTCCTGGAGGAACTGGAACACGGCGACGTGCACGATCACACCCAGGCCCGACACCAGTCCGAAGAGGGCGAATCCTTGGGCCAGGTGGTGGCGTCGGTCTCCGGTCGCTGCGTGGTGCTCCGCGGCCGTCGGCCCCACCGTCGTCACGATCCTCAAAGCGATCACCGCTGTGGTGACGGTCGTGTTGACGCTGCAGTCGATCGACCGGGCGATCCTCAAGTGCGACGGGTATGCCGACAAGAACGAGGCGGGCAAGATCTCGTTCAGCGACGGCACGATCGGCGTCGAGATCTCGTACTCCGCACGAGAAGGAGGCGTCGACATTGGTTCGTGCGCAGGTGGGGGATCGCAGCGTCCGGGCCGGCCTCGTCTGCCTCTACACGGCAACGCTGCTCGGTCCCGCGCGAGACGTTCAGTCCACCGCCCGTAGCTCGAAGCAGCTTCCCGAGGTGCTCGAGTCGCACGCTGCGGCGTTGCGGCGCCTCCTGCCACATCTGGGCGGACCGGCCGGTGCCGGCCTCCTGCTGGGATGCCACGGCCCGTAGCCGGTCGATTCGCCGACCAGGACGCGGGCATCGGCAGGGATCGAGCCCTTCTCGGTCGGTCCACTGCGCCGGGTGGTACCATGGCATCCATGATGGTAACGATCGATCGGGCCGGGAGAGTTGTCATCCCGAAGGAGCTCCGGGACCGCTTCTCGATTGGACCCGAGACCGAGCTCGACGTGACGGCCGACGGCGACGGCATTCGCCTGACGCCCGCCCGCAGGCCGGGTCGAGCGGTGGTCGACGACGATGGGTGGCCCGTGATCGAACGGCTGGCCGGCATCGTCGTGACCGATGCTGACGTGTCGCGATGGCGCGATGGCGACCAACGCTGATCGCTGGGCGGTTGACACGAGCGTCGCGGTCGCTGCCGTCGACTCCAGTCACGCCGCTCATGGTTCGTGCGCTGCGATCGTGCGATCGAGACGACCTGCGTTGGCCGGCCACGCTGCCTTCGAGACCTATTCGGTTCTCACACGAATGCCCGGAGACTTGCAGGTCGATGCGTCCTCGGCCCGTGACATCCTCGGCCGCACCTTTCCCGATGTGTACTGGGTGGCGCCCGATCGGTTGGCGGATCTCTGGGTTCGTTTGGCCGTGCTGGGGATCACCGGTGGCTCGGTCTATGACGCCCTCGTCGGCGAGGCGGCCCGGACGAACGGGAGTCGGCTGATCTCTCGGGACCTTCGCGCCCGACGTACCTACGACCTTCTGGGCGTGGATTGCGAGTACCTGGCGATGTAGCGGAACGTCCGATCAGCCGAACGCGGCGGTCGTGAACGTCGCGTCGAACCGCTTGCACCACACGCCGACGCCGGTCACCGTCGCCGGGTCGAGGTCGGCGGGCAGCTCGTAGTTCTGTGAGCCACGGTTGCCCTTGAGCGGTGCGAGTTCGATGAGGCGGTCGCCCTGGTACACGACGGCGAAGAGGTCGGGGCCGTTGTCGGTCGCGAAGTCGTCCTCGAACCGGACGAACGTCTGCGTGCCGTCGCTCAGGATCACCGCGGTGCCGACGCCGGGGTGATCGACCTCGGTGAACGTGCCCCGTGCCACCTCGCGAACGGCTGGTGTCGCCGCTGTCGTGGTCGGCGATGCCGTGGTCGGCGTCGACGCCGGTTCGGCAGGCGGCGCGGTCGTCGCCGTTGACGCGGCGGTCGTGGTCGGCGCGGCGGCCGCGCCCGAAGCGAACGTCGGTCCGGCCTCGGTGACCTCGTCGTCGAAGAACAGCGTGTGTATACCGAACACGCCAACGGCGACGACGGCGCCGACGATCACCATCACGCCGGCGACCCACGGCAACCATCTCCGGCCCGTTGTCGGTGCGTCGTCCCGTGGTTCCATCGTGCCTCCGTTGCGGTCGTCCCAACGGTGCGTCCGGTGGGTCCCCCACATGGTGGACCAGCCAACGGCCACCGATCCGGCCGAAGTTCGAAACGATCTCGAAACTCTCGACCGGGCGCCCCGCTGCTTCACACCTCGGGTCGGCGTCGCCAGGTGTCGTTGACGTTGACGAAGTAGTTGCTCACGAGCGCACGACGAACCCGACGCCGTCGTACGAGACGAAGATCGCGACGACCGAGCGACGCCGGAGAATAACGTTACATTGGGTGGATCGTTGTCCCGACCCGCCTCCCGGCGCGTTCAGCGCTCCCGATGACCATCGTGGTGGTCGTCGCCGGCGTCGTGGGCTGGGCGGCGAGCGCTCGCCTGACCGGGACCCCCGATTCACTCGACTACCTGGTCGCGGCCCGCTCGTGGCTGGTGGAGGGTCGACCGCTCGACACCGCCGGGCGGCCGTTCACCCAGTTCGCCCCGGGCTACCCCGCCGCGCTGGCAGCCCTCACGTGGTTCGGGGCGGAACTCCTCACCGCGGCGCGGGTCGTGGCGGCGGTGGCGACCGCGGTGACCGCGTTCGCTGCGGGCCGGTGGGCACGCCGGATCACCGGTTCGTCCCACGCCGGCGTCGTCGCCGCGGTTGCCGCCGTGTCGATCTGGCCGGTGTGGACGGCCGCTCATGCGTGGTCGGAATCGCTCCTGATCGCGTTGGCTGTCTCCGCCGGCGCCGTGCTCTCCGCCGGCGTGGCGCGCCGCTCCGTGCCGCTCGTCGGCGCTGCCGGAATCCTGGTGGGGTGCGCCGCGGCGACGCGGTACGCCGGTCTCGTGTTCGTGCTGTTGGCGCTCCCGATGTCCGTGCAGTGGGGTGGGACGCTGCGGCAGCGGTGGCTCGCCGCGGGCGTGTTCGTCCTGCCGGTCCTCGTGATCGGTGGGGCGCCGGTCGTCCACAACCTGACGGTCGACCGGTCACAGCCCCTCGGCCCGCGGGCCCCCGCCGACGCGTCGACCCTCGACGTGGTGATGCAGGCGGTCACCGGGGTGGTGAAGCTGGCGGCCCCGCCCGACGCCCCGGCGCTCGTCGGCGTCGTGTCGTTCGGCATCGTGGCGGTGGTCGTGGCCCTGGCCGCACGGTCGCTGTCGGCTCCGCAGCGGTCCGACCTCCGCCGGTCGGCGGCCCTTCCCGTGGGATTCGCCGGGCTCTACTTCGTCGCGACCGTCGCCGGTGCGGTGGGCTCGCGCCTCGATCGGCTCGACGACGGCCGGCTCCTGGCGCCGTGCGGACCACTCCTCGCCGTGGCCGCGGTCGCGCTGGTCTCGCCCGCCGTCGGTGCGCTCAGCGAGCGAACCTCGGGCGTTCGGCCGGCCCTTCGATGGACCCGACTGGGGCTCCTCGCTGCGGCGGGAGCGGCGGCGATCAACGTCGTGGTGAGCAACGGTCTCGCCCGCCGACCCCAGGGACTCCTGTCGCCGGCGGTCGTGCGTTCCGACGTGCTGCAGGAGGCGGCTGCCGCCGACGCGCCATTGGTCGTGAGCAACAGCCCGGGTGTGGTCGCATGGGCGCTCGATCGACCGGTCGTCACGCCGCCGCTCCGTGGCGCCGGACGCGCCGCCGACGGTTGGCCGGCGGGCACCCTGATGGTCTGGATGGACGTCGGGCTCGCCGACGTCGCCGACCTCGACGACCTCACGGGCGCCTGCGACGTCGACGAGCGCGCCGATCTCGCCGGCGGGAAGCTCGTCGTCGTCAACCGGTGCGCATGACCGGTCCCAGAGCTCCGAGGCTCACACCTCGGGGCGCCGCCTCCAGATGTAGTTGACGTTGAGGAAGTAGTTGCTCACGAGCGCCACGACGAACCCGACGCCGTCGTGGATCAGCCGGGTCGGACCCTCACCGAACACGTCGTTGCCCCAGCCGTTCTCCTGCAGGAACTGGAACACGGCCACGTGCACGATCACGCCGAGGCCCGACACCAGCGCGAACAACGCGAAGCCCTGCACGAGGTGGTGGCGCCGGTACCGGCGCTCCCAGAACGTGAAGTAGTTGTTGAGCACGAAGTTCGTGACGACCGACGCGGCGATGCCGGCGATCAGCGACCAGCGCAGGGGGCGGGCGAACCCGACGTCGATGGACCCGGCATCGAGCAGTTCGAACAGCGAGAACACCGCGAGGTTGATCATGACGCCGGAGGCCCCGACGAGGCAGTACAGGAAGAACTGGCCTTTCACCTGACGTCCGAAGCGCAGCTCGAACACCGCGAGCAGGTAGGACCGGATGATCGACGGCGACAGTTTCGTCTCGCCGGCGACACGATTGCGGAACTCGTAGCCGACCTCGGCGACGCGGAGGCCGGGGTTGCGGCCGATGAACTCGAGCAGGATCTTGAACCCCTGGGCGTTCACCGCCGGTGCGGCTGTTCGGTAGGCGTCGCGGGAGATCGCGAAGAACCCGGACATGGGGTCGGTCGTCGAGACCCGCAGGAAGACCCGGGCGATCATGGCGGCGACCCAGGACACGAGGCGGCGGAAGGCCGACCATTCCCCGTAGCTCCCACCGTCGGCGGCCCGGGTGCCGACGACGAGGTCGGCATCGCCCGACTCGAGCACCGCCACCATGTCGGGCAGCACCCGCTCGTCGTGCTGCATGTCGGCGTCGATGACGGCGATCACCTTGCCGGTGCTCGCCTCCATGCCGGCCATCACCGCGGAGCTGAGGCCGTGGTCGCTGAAGCGGCGCAACACGCGCACGCTCGGGTGGGTCGCGGCGTACTCCTCGGCGACCTCCCAGGTGCGGTCGGGGGAGTCGTCGTCCACCACGAGGATCTCGTGGCTCAGGTCGCCCAGTGCGGCCTCGAGCTTGTCGAGCAGGGGCACCACGTTGTCGACCTCGTTGAAGGTCGGGGTGATCACCGACAACTGGGGTGCCCGGCGGCGTTCACCGAACCGGCGGTTGCCGGCGGTTGAGTGGGGATCGGTCACGATCCGAAGAACCTAGTTGCGGAGGCGGCGCGCTCCGGTGAGCGTCGGTGGCCCGAACTACGGTCGGACACATGTGCGGAAGGTTCGTGTCGGCATCGCCACCGGAGGAGATCGCCGAGTACTTCGCGGCGATGATGATGGGCGATCCGCTCGAACCCAACTTCAACGTCGCACCGACCCTCGACGTGTACGTGGTCTACGAGGACGGCAGTGAGCGGAAGCTCGACCAGTTCCACTGGGGGCTCGTCCCGGGGTTCGCGAAGGACATCAAGATCGGCAACCGCATGATCAACGCCCGGGCGGAGACGCTGGCGACCAACAACTCGTTCAAGCACTCCTTCGCCCGGCGGCGGTGCATCGTCCCGGCGGACGGCTTCTACGAATGGCAGGCCGTTGCCGGTCAGAAGCGCAAGCAGCCGTACTTCATCCACCGGAAGGACGACGAGCCGCTGGCGTTCGCCGGCCTGTGGGCGGAGTGGCGTGGCCAGGTGGCAGGGGAGCAGGTCGTGGTGCGGTCGACCACCATCATCACGACCGAGGCCAACGAGACGATGGCGCCCGTGCACGACCGCATGCCGGTGATCCTCCCGCGGCGGGCGTGGGACGACTGGCTCGATCCGTCCAACCTCCAGGTCGAGCGGTTGCAGCCGTTGCTCGTGCCCGCACCAGCGTCGCTGCTCACGATGCATCCGGTGTCGACCGACGTCAGCAATGTCCGCAATGTCGGTCGGCACCTGGCCGAACCGATCCCCGCGGAGCAGGTTCTCGGCGCCGGGCACCCCGAGCAACAGTCGCTGCTGTAGCGGCTCGCTCGACGACCGACGAGGAGTCGGAGGTGTGAACCGCAGCGCACGCAGGGCGTGCACTGCGGTCCAAACCTCCGTCGACGCGGCGAGCGCGACCGGGGAGGGGGTTCGTCAGGACGCGGGGACGGCGCCGTTGCCGCGAGCTCGCAGCTCGGCCCGCAGCCGTTCGGCGGCGCCATCGAGCGACTCGGGTGACGCGTGGTGGTCGGCGTTGCCGAAGCCGAGGTCGGCCTCGGACTGGATGGGGATGAGGTGCACGTGGCAGTGCGGCACCTCGAGGCCGGCGATGACGGTGCCGACGCGCACGCAGTCGAATGCCGTCTCCATGGCCCGACCGATCTCGAGCGCCACGACGTTGAGCCGGATCCAGACCTCGTCGGCGAGGTCGGTCCAACGGTCGACCTGCGCCACCGGCACCACGAGGGTGTGCCCCGACTGGTGCGGTGCGATGGTCAGGAACGCCACGATCTCGTCGTCTCGCCACACGAAACGCCCGGGGAGATCGCCCCGGATGATGCGGGTGAACAGCGTGGGCTCGGGGGTCTCGTCGGTCATGGTCGAATCGTAACGGGGAGGTTGTCGGTGGTGGGGCGTAGGCTCTTCGTCTGTGAGCAGCCACGATCATCACTTGATCCATCGCCCCGACGCCGACGAGCAGGGCCTGGGCGACCTGGCCGTCGACCGGATCGTGACGCTGCCCAACATCATCACGACCGTTCGCCTGGCCTGCGTCCCACTGTTCCTGTGGCTGTTGTTCGGGCGCGACGCACCGGGGTGGGCCGGGTTCCTGCTCGGCACGTTGGGCGCCACCGACTGGGTCGACGGCTACGTCGCCCGCCGCTTCGACCAGACGTCCAACTTCGGCAAGATGTACGACCCGACCGTCGACCGGTTCATGATGGTGGTCGGCATCGTGGCGATCATCGTCGACGGCGCGGCGCCCTTGTGGTTCGCGTGGCTCATCCTGGTTCGTGAGGTGCTGGTGTCGCTGTGGGTCGTGGCCATCACGGCGATGGGTGCCAAGCGCATGGACGTCACGTGGTGGGGCAAGTGCGGCACCTTCGCGAACATGGGTGCGTTCCCGGCGTTCCTGATCGCCAGCCAGCCCGGCATGTCCGACTGGTGGACGACCACGTGGAAGGTCGTCGCCTACGTGTGCCTCGTTCCGGGTGTGATCTTCTCGCTCCTCGCCGCCGGGCAGTACGTCGTCAAGGGGCGTGAGGCACTGGCCGAGGGCCGTGCCGAGCGGGAGGCCG
>CALMLJ010000066.1 GCA_937868025.1 uncultured Acidimicrobiaceae bacterium | reverse complement strand
TTGCCGGTCGACGATTCACTCCGCTGCTCCACTCTCCGGTGCCGCCCACCGACACACTCACCCTAATCTCGACCCATCACGTCATACAATGGCGCATTTCCGACGAACAATGGCAGGTCGCTCGCGGCCGTCCGGAGCTGGTGAGGCTGCAGAGATGTCCCCCGAAGGAGTTGAGCGAACGCGGCGACTCGTCGTTGCCTTCGACGGCCGATCGACGTCACCGATGGACCTCGCCGACACGCTGCGGCCGCTCGCCGACCTGGTGTGGGTCGTCGACTCGACCGATCCGACGCTCGGGTCGATGGCGCGCCTGCTCCCCCGGCTCGGCACGGTCGTCGACCGTCACGGTCGCAGCGTTTCGGAGACGGTGGACGACCTTGCGGCAGCGGTCGGGGTCGTCGACGGCGTCGTCGCGTTCACCGACGCGCAGTTGTCGTTCGCTGCCGAACTGGCCGCAGCGCTCTCCCTCCCCGGCAACCCGCCGGCCACCGTGGAACTGCTGAACGACAAGCGCGCCCAACGCGCCGCGCTGCTCGCCGCCGGACTGCCGACACCCGGCTTCGTTCGGGTCCCCGGCGGCGTCGATGCGGCCGACGTCGTCGAACTGGTGCGCTCGCTGAGCTACCCGTTGGTGCTCAAACCCGTGCAGGGCGAGAGCAGCAGCAACGTCATCTGCGTCGGCGACGAGAACGAGTTGCTCGCGGCGTTCGGCGCGCCTCCCCTCGCCGATCGGCCCGTCGACCACGCCATCCTGGCCGAGGAGTACCTCACCGATCCGCCCGACCCGGAGCGGACGATCGCTCCGTACGTGTCGGTCGAGTCGCTCGTGATCGACGGGCGTTCCGTTCCGCTCGCCATCAGCGGCCGCTTCCCGCTCGCCGAGCCGTTCCGGGAGACCGGCGACTTCATGCCACACCCGCTCGAGACCGAGGAGGCCGAGACGGTCGTCGCGGTCGCCATCGCCGCGGCCGAAGCGCTCGGGGTGTGGTCGGGTGCGCTCCACACCGAGATCAAGCTCACCGCCGACGGGCCGAAGGTGATCGAGGTCAACGGCCGCGTCGCCGGCGGTGGCATCAACGCCGTGTACGCGGAACGCAATGGCGTCTCGATCCGTTGGCTCGCAGCGTCGGTGGCGCTCGGCCTGCCGATCGATCCGCCCCCGTTCGTCGCCGAGCGGTCCGACGGGCCGTTCACCTACCAGCACTTCGTGCAGCCGCCGGTCTCGGCGACGGGTCTCGTGTCGATCGGACCGACCGCCGAGCTGATCGGCCGCGACGGCATCGGTTCGGTCACCGTGAACCGCTCCCCCGGCGATGCCCTCGACTGGCGCGCCGGCAGCCAGGAGTACGTGCTGCGAGTCGGCGGGACCGCCGTCGACCGGGCGGCACTGGCAGCGGTGCCGTCCACGATCGCCGGACTGATCGAGATCACGTACGCGTCGTCGCCCCCGGGCCACGACGGCGTCAGATCTGCTTCATGACCAACAGGAGCTGAGCATTGTCGCCGAGGAACCGCAGGTTGTTCGCCATGAGCGGAGCGCCCGTGATGTCGCGGTGGTGCCGGTCGAGCGAATACGGCGAGTCGCGCTTGTAGCCGACCAGACCACAGATCTG
>CALMLJ010000065.1 GCA_937868025.1 uncultured Acidimicrobiaceae bacterium | reverse complement strand
GCGTCGTCGGGCACCACCGACGTGACCAGGCCGATGCGCTCGGCCTCGGCCGAGTCGAACACCCGGCCCGTGAGCATCAGCTCGTGCGCACGAGACGCCCCGACGAGTCGCGGCAGCGCCCAGCTCACCCCGATGTCGCACGCGCTGAGGCCGATGCGGATGAACGCCACCCCGAACCGAGCGGTCTCCGCGGCGATGCGCACGTCAGAGCCGAGTGCAAGCGCCAGACCCCCGCCCGTGGCCGGTCCGTTGACGGCGGCGATGATCGGCACCCGGAGCCGACGCATCTTCGGGATCAGCGACGCGATCCGCTGCTGCAGCGCCATGCCCGACTGCGGCACCCCTGGACCCTCGGGGTCGTTGCGGCCCATGAGGAGCGTGGGGTCACGGAGGTCGAGCCCGGCACAGAACCCTCGGCCGGCGCCGGTGAGCAGCACCACCCGGACGTCGGGGTCGGCGTCGACGACGTCGAACGCCGAGTGCAACTCGTCGATCAACTGCCGGTTCATCGAGTTCAGCGACGACGGACGGTTGAGCGTGATGCGAGTGATGCCCGGCTCGACGGTGTCGAGAAGGACGGTGGACTCGGTGGGTTCGTCTGCCATCGGGCCAGCCTGCCATGCTGACCGGCCGTGGGACGGTCTCGATGGAACTGAACATCGCCGACATCTGCGACGCGCTCGCCGGGGCCTACCCGGAGCGCGAGTGCCTGATCTTCCGGGACCGGCGGCTGACCTGGGCCGACGTCGCCGACCGCACCGATCGGCTCGCGGCGATCCTCCAAGCCGCGGGGCTCGGCCGCACCCGCCCGTTCGCCGGATCGGACGGCTGGGAGTCGACCCAGGACCACGTCGCGCTCTACCTCCACAACGGCAACGAGTACCTCGAAGGGATGCTCGGCGCGTACAAGGCCGTCTGCGCGCCGGTGAACGTCAACTACCGCTACCGGGCAAGTGAGCTCGCCTATGTACTGCGCGACAGCGGGGCGAAGGCGATCGTCTTCCACTCGGCCTTCGCTCCCCTGCTTGCCGAGGTGCTCCCCGACCTTCCGTCACTGACGCTCCTCCTGCAGGTTGTGGACTCGTCGGGCAACCCGCTGCTGGCCGACGTCGACGGACGCAGAGCCCGGTGGTACGAGGAGGCGCTCGCCACGGCGGCCCCCGACGCTCGCCCGCTCGGCGAGCGCTCCGGCGACGATCTCTACCTCTGCTACACCGGCGGCACCACCGGCATGCCCAAGGGGGTGCTGTGGCGGCAGGCCGACTTCGTGGTGTCGGCCCTGGGTGTCCGCCGCTCCGACGGCTCCGACTACGAGTCGATCGACGAGATCGTGACGGCCGCCGAACGATCGTCGCTGCGAGCGCTCCCGGCCCCGCCGCTCATGCACGGCGCGGCGCACTGGAACGCGATCAGCTGCTGGATCGCCGGCGGCACGGTCATCATCCAGGACCACCCCGAACACCTCGACCCCGCCGACATCTGGTCGACCCTCGAGCGCCACCGGGCCACCAGCCTCCTGATCGTCGGCGACTCCTTCGCCCGCCCCCTGCTCGACGAGCTGGCTCGCCGCGCCGACGCCGGGGCACCGTACGACGTCTCGTCGATGCGACACCTCCTCTCGGGCGGCGCCGTGCTGAGCCCCCACGTGAAGGCCGAACTCCTCGACGCGATCCCCGGGCTGACGATCGTCGACGTCCTGGGTTCGTCGGAGAGCGGGCGCCAGGGCGTGGCCTCGACGCGGACGGCCGAGGATTCGGCAGCCGGGTTCGTCAGGTCCTCGACGGCCCGGGTGGTGCGCGAGGACCTGAGCGGAGCGCTCGAACCGGGGACCGGCGAGGTCGGGTGGCTGGCCCAGACCGGACGGGTGCCGCTCGGCTACCTCGGCGATCCCGACAAAACGGCCCGCACGTTCCCGATCATCGACGGCGAACGCCACGCCGTGGCCGGCGACCGCGCCCGACTGGCCGCCGACGGCTCGATCGAACTCCTGGGTCGCGATTCGGTGTGCATCAACACCGGCGGCGAGAAGGTGTTCGCCGAAGAGGTCGAGGTGGCCCTCACCTCCCATCCCGACGTGTTCGACGCCGTCGTGTGCGGCCGTCCGTCGGAGCGGTGGGGCCAGGAGGTCGTGGGTGTGGTGGCGCTCACGCCAGGATCGACGACGACGGCCACCGAGTTGATCGAGCACTGCAAGGACCGCCTCGCCGGCTTCAAGGCACCGAAGGCCATCGTGTTCGTCGATCGGGTCGTCCGAAGCCCCTCGGGCAAGGCCGACTATCGCTGGGCCGCGACCCAGATCTCCCCGACCTGACAGGTTTCGCGGGTACCTGTCCCCGACAGGTGAGGACAGGTACCCGCAAAAGTCGGTCGTCCCCAGGGAAGGGCGGTCGTCCCCAGGCAATCGACAGGCAACACCCAACGATGCTGCCCTGGTTGCCCACAGGCGATCGGGCGCATGATCGACCCATGGCCTTCCAGATCACGCTCCGCGACCACTCCACCGAGCTCGTCGGCGAGGCCGACACCTACGCCCACGAGAAGACGATGACGACCTTCTACCGGACCAACAACGCCCGACGGGCCATCGACTGCTGGTCCGTGCCCGTCGCGAGTGTCCGCACCGACGAGATCCTGATGATCAAGGCCGCCGACGACGTGGTCGAATCGACCGCCGTCGTCCACCATCTGGCATCGGCCTGACCGTAGCTGGCCGACACCAAGAGGAGGACTAGGCTCTCGGCCCGTGACTGACGCGCCCGACGACCAATCCTCACCCGACGCACCCGCAGGGGTCGTCGTCATCGGAGCCGGTCCGGCGGGCCTCACGGCCGCCTACGAACTCGGCAAACGCGGACGCACGGCCACCGTCCTCGAGAGCGACAACATCGTCGGCGGCATCAGCCGCACCGTCGAGCGCGACGGCTGGCGGTTCGACATCGGCGGCCACCGGTTCTTCACGAAGGTGGCCGAGGTCGAGGCCCTGTGGCACGAGATCCTGCCCGACGGCGACTTCCTCCTCCGCCCCCGCAAGAGCCGCATCTTCTACAAGGGCAAGTACTTCGACTACCCGCTCAAGGCGTTCAACGCGCTGAGCAACCTCGGTCCCGTCGAGGCCGTCAAGTGCGTCGGCAGCTACGCGATGGCCCGCATCCGGCCGCCGAAGGACCAGACCAACTACGAGGGTTGGCTCGTGGCCCGCTTCGGCTGGCGCCTCTACCGCACGTTCTTCAAGACCTACACCGAGAAGGTGTGGGGTGTGCCCGTCAGCTCGATGCCCGCCGACTGGGCGGCGCAGCGGGTCAAGAACCTCTCCCTGTCGAGCGCCATCATCAACGCCCTCCTCCCCAAGCGGAACCAGAAGGAGATCGCGTCGCTCATCGAGGAGTTCCAGTACCCCAAGTTCGGGCCCGGCATGATGTGGGAGCGGTGCACCGAGCTCGTGCAGGCGCAGGGCTCGAAGGTGCTCATGGAGACCAAGGTCGTCGAGATCACCCACGCCGACGGCAAGGCCGTCTCGGTCACCGCCGAGGCCGGCGGTGCCCGAACCACCTACCCCGCCGAGCACGTCATCAGTTCGATGCCGATGCCCCACCTGCTGCTGGCCATGAACCCGCCCGTGCCAGAGCGCGTCATGGCTGCGGCCAAGGGCCTCCAGTTCCGCGACTTCCTCACCGTCGCACTCGTCATCCCCCGCACCGACACGTTCGACGACAACTGGATCTACATCCACAGCCCCGACGTCAAGGTCGGCCGCATCCAGAACTTCCGTTCCTGGTCGCCGTTCATGGTGAAGGACGGCCACACGTGCCTCGGGCTCGAGTACTTCGTGTTCGAGAACGACGACATGTGGAACACCCCCGATGAGCAGCTCATCGAGCAGGGCAAGAAGGAGCTGGGCATCCTCGGCCTCGCGAACCCCGACGAGATCGAGACCGGCTACGTCGTCCGAATCCCCAAGGCCTACCCGACCTACGACGAGAGCTACCGCGCCAACGTCGACGTCCTGCGCGAATGGCTCGCCCACCATGCCTCGAATGTGTGGCCCGTCGGCCGCAACGGCATGCACAAGTACAACAACCAGGACCACTCGATGTTCACGGCCATGCTCACCGTCGACAACATCGTCGACGACGCCGGCCACGACATCTGGGAAGTGAACGTCGAAGAGGAATACCACGAGGAGACCAGTCAGGGCGACGGTTCCGCCGGTTCGGGCACCTCCTCCCGTGGCGGCACCGGCCGCGACGCGCCGATCATCCCCTCGACGGCGCCCCGGGTCGGCCAGAACTGATCGACGCCATGCGCATCCTGTGACCGACGCCCCGAGGAAACCGACGCGGCGCACGTTGGGCCACCAGCCCGCGCTCGACGGGCTGCGGGGGCTCGCCGTCGGTGCGGTGCTGCTGTACCACGTCGGGCAGGCCGGCAACCTGGCGGGCCTCCACGAGGTGTCCCAGGGCGGGTTCCTCGGCGTGTCGGCGTTCCTCACGCTGTCGGGGTTCCTCATCACGAGCCTGTTGATCCTCGAGTTCGAGAGCATCGGCCACATCTCGCTCGGCGGGTTCTGGTCCCGGCGGCTGCGGCGACTCATGCCGGCATCGCTGGCGACGCTCGCTGCCGTCGCGATCCTCACGCCGCTCATCGGCACCCAGAACCAGCTTCGGGAGCTGCCGGCGGAGATCTGGTCGGCCCTGGCCTACATCGCCAACTGGCGGTTCATCGCCGCCGGGTCGGACTACGCATCGACCTTCAACGGCGCCCCGTCGCCCCTCAAGCACTTCTGGAGCCTCGCCGTCGAGGAGCAGTGCTACTTCATCCTCCCGTTCGTCGTCGCCGCCGCGCTGCGGTTCGGGCACAAGCGTCGCCGGGTGATCGGCATCACCTTCGGCGTGATCGTGGTCCTGTCGACGGCGATCGTGCTCATCCAGGGGCGCGGCGAGTACGCCAACGCCGTCTACATGGGCACACACACCCGTATCGCGGAGCTGGCCGTGGGTGGTCTCCTCGCGGTGGCGATGGCCGGGCACACGACGGCCAGGTCGACCGCGTCGAAGCTCCTGATGACGCTCGGCGGGCCGCTCGCACTCGGCATGGTGCTGGCCGCGTGGGCCACGACCGATCTCCAGGCCCCGTGGCTCTACCGCGGCGGCCTGACCCTCCACGCGGTCGCGGTCTCCCTGGTGATCGCTGCGGCGCTGCAGCCCCACAGTCCGATGCAGCGGATCCTGGCGGTCCGACCCCTCACCGAGCTCGGCAAGATCTCCTACGGCGTCTACCTGTTCCACTGGCCGGTGGTGTGGTGGTTGACGTCGACGCGGCTGCACGTCGGCCCGGTGCCCACAGCGGTGGTGCAGATCCTGCTCACGTTTGCCCTGGCGACCGCCTCTCACCGGTACCTCGAACAACCGATCCGCACCGGCCGACTCGTGGTCAACCGCCAACGCGTCGTCGTACCCCTCCTCGCGATGGCGACGGTCGCGGCGATGGCGTTCGCCCTGCCCGCTCCCGACAAGACCCGCATCGTCGCGCTCAGCGCGTCGAAGGAGGCGGTCATCCCGACCTCGCAGGCGGCTGCGCCGAACGAGACGACGCCCCCGCCGCCGGTGCGGGTGATGATCGTCGGCGACTCGTTCGCGCTGTCGGTCGGCCTCGGGCTCGAACACTGGGCGCAATCCTCGGGCCAGATCGGCACCCTCAACACCGGCCTCGTCGGCTGCGGCTTCGGCCGGGGTGGCATGAACCGTGGCATCGG
>CALMLJ010000064.1 GCA_937868025.1 uncultured Acidimicrobiaceae bacterium | reverse complement strand
TGCCCTGCTCCTGCAGGTTGTACGCCCGGATCTTGTGGCCGATGCCGATGCCACGACCCTCGTGGCCCCGGAGGTACACGAGGGCGCCCATGCCCTCTTCGGCGATGCGGGCCATGGCGCCGTCGAGCTGGGTGCCGCAGTCGCAGCGCATCGAGCCGAACACGTCGCCGGTGAGGCACTCCGAGTGCACTCGGACCATCACGTCGGTCTCGCCGGCGACCGCGCCCTTGACCATGGCCACGTGCTGCTCACCGTCGAGCAGCGATTCGTACACGTAGCAGGTGAAGTCGCCCCAGAGGGTGGGGATTCGTGCCTCGGCGACGCGCCGCACCAGCTTCTCGGTCTGTCGTCGGTACTTGACCATCTGGGCGATCGAGATCATCAGGAGGTTGTGCTCCTTGCAGAACTCGACGAGGTCGGGAACACGCGCCATCGTGCCGTCGTCGTTGACGATCTCGCAGAGCACACCCGCGGGGTAACACCCGGCGAGGCGGGCCAGGTCGACCGCTGCCTCGGTGTGGCCGGCCCGCTTGAGCACGCCGCCCTCGGCGTAACGCAGGGGGAAGATGTGGCCGGGGCGGGCGAGGTCGCCGGGACGCGTGGCCGGGTCGCACAGGGCCTTGATGGTCGCCGACCGGTCGGCGGCGGAGATCCCCGTCGAGGTGCCGTGACGGAGGTCGACGGTGTGCATGAACGCCGTGCGCTGCGCCTCGGTGTTGTCGTGCACCATCAGCGGGATGTCGAGTTCCTCGAGACGATCGCTCGTGAGGGGGGCGCAGATCACACCCGACGTGTGGCGGACGAAGAACGTGATCGCCTCGGGCGTCGCGTGCTCGGCCGCCATGATGAGGTCGCCCTCGTTCTCGCGATCCTCGTCGTCGACGACGACGACGATCTCACCGCGAGCGATGGCCGCGACGGCGTCGGGGATGGTGGCGAAGATGCCCGAGGACTCTCGGGATGCTGACTCGGTCATGACTGGTTCCCTTCAGGGCTCTCGGCTGACTTCCCGTCGGGAAGGTGTGCAGCGAGGAGCCGCTCGACGTATTTGGCGGTCACATCGACCTCGAGGTTGACGGCGTCGCCGACCTTGCGCACCCCGAGCGTCGTGACGTCGGCCGTGTGCGGGATGAGCGCAACGGTGAAGCCGTCGTCGAGGGCGTCGACCACAGTCAGGCTTACGCCGTCGACGGTGATCGAACCCTTCTCGACGACGTAGCGGGTGAGCGCCGGGTCCATACGGACCGCGAGATCGGGGGCGGGCGCCGTGACCGTGCCGACCGCGTCGACGTGGCCCTGCACGAGGTGACCGCCGAGGCGATCCATGAGCCGGACCGGACGCTCGAGATTGACCGGATCGCCGGGGGCGAGGTCGCCGAGGCTGGTGCGGGAGTAGGTCTCGTCGGAGACGTCCGCCTCCCACCAGCCCGCAGCGCCGTCGACGGGCGGCTCCCAGGCCACCACGGTCAGGCAACAGCCATTGACCGCGGTCGAGTCGCCGAGTTGCACACCGTCGAGGACGGTGGTCGCCGCGATGCGCAACTTGGCACCCTCACGGGACACGACCGTGCCCAGTTCTTCCACGATGCCCGTGAACATCAGGCATTCCTTCCCGCCACAGGGACGGCGTCGTACGCGCCCGGGCTCAGCTCGATTCGCAGGTCGCCGCCGACCCGTTCGACGGTCTCGAAACGGCCCCGCCACACGTCGTCGATGGAGTACGCCCCGAACCCGGTGAACAGGCCACGGGCATCGCCGCCGCCGAACAGCGCGGGAGCCACGTAGATGACGTACCGGTCGACCAGCCCGGCACGGTGGAAGTCGCCGGCGACCTGGGCGCCACCCTCGACGAGCACCTGGAGCACCCCGTCGGCACCCAACTCGTCCAAGATGTCGGGCAGTTGACCCTTCATTTCCCGGCACGGTTGGACCTGGGCCGTCGCAGGCGCGGTGCCGAGCACGACCCGGATCGGGTCGACCGATCCGCTCTCGGGCAGCACCGGCGGGTGGTAGTCGCGCACCGTGAGCGACGGATCGTCGCGGCGAACGGTGCCGGCGCCGATGACGATCGCGTCGGACTCGGCGCGGAGACGATGGCCGTCGGCGCGGGCGGGAGCGCCGGTGATCCACTGGCTGGAGCCGTCCGGGGCTGCAGTGGCGCCGTCCATGGATGCCGCCAACTTCAACACGACCCAGGGACGGCCCGTGGTGCGGTGCTTGATGTAGGGCGCCAGCTGCTGACGGACGCGGTCCTCGTAGAGGCCGACGTCGACGGTGATGCCGGCGGCGCGCAGCTTCGCGATGCCGTTGCCGTTGACCCGTTCGTCGGGATCGGTGAGCGCGACCACCACCCGGGCAACGCCGGCTTCGATCAGGGCGTCGGCGCACGGTGCCGTGCGACCCGTGTGCGAGCAGGGCTCGAGCGTGACGTAGACCGTTGCGCCCCGCGCCGCCTCGCCCGCCGCAGCGAGGGCCACGATCTCGGCGTGTTCGCGGCCCACCTCCCGGGTGGCGCCCTCGGAGATGGAACCGTCGGCCGCCCTCACGACCGCGCCGACCCACGGGTTCGGCGACGTGGCGCAGCGCACCTGCGCCGCCGCGGCGATCGCCCGGGTCATGCACTCGCGGTCGAGGGCGTTGAAGGTCTCAGACATGGCGTTCCTACCGTATCACTGCCCTGGTCGCAATCCTATCGGCCGTTGAGAATTCGACCACGGCCGTCTCTTGGAGCGCTGCAACGCCCGCTGGGGGCGCCGTGGCGCTCGAAGGGTCAGCCGACGGGGTGCTCGTCGTTGGCGCCGCCCATGAGGCGGATGGCGTGGGGAATGACGTCGAGGACGGCGTCGAGCATTTCGATCGACCCGCTCGTCGAGCCGGGCACGTTGAGGATGAGCGCACGACCCCGCGTGCCGGCGACGCCGCGGGACAGACGGCCGAGCGGGTTCACCGAGCGCATCGCCTCGGAGAGGCCGTAGGCACGACGATCGAGGATGCGGACGGTGCCCTCCGGTGTCATGTCGCGGGGGCTGAACCCGGTGCCGCCGGTGCTCACGATGAGGCCGAGGAAGTTGTAGGCCATGTGAGCGAGCGCGTGGGCCACGGTCTCGGAGCCGTCGGCGCACACGCGGTGCTCCACGATGCGGAACCCGGCGGCGGTCAGGTGCTCGCCGATCGCCACGCCACTCTTGTCTTCGCGGGTGCCGGCCATGACGCCGTCGGACACGGTCAGGATCTTGGCCTTCAGCGGCTTGCCGTCAGGGGACTGGGCGGACTCGTGATCGTGCGGCGACATGGCGACCAGCTTAGAACGGCCTCGCAACGAGTCCCGCCGACAGGTCGCCAGCGCCGGACGCTCGCCCAACGCGCCCGAGCGCGGCCAGGGCGCGCTTCAGGACAGCGGCCGGCGCCAGGTGAACAGTGCCATGCCGTCGCTGTCGTCCGCCTGCGGCAGCAACAGCGCGCCACTCCCCCACGGGATCCACGGATCCTCCGGTGGGGCCACGGCCTCGAACCCCGGGTGGGTGTCCGCGAACCGCTCGGCCACATCGATCGTCTCGGAACGGGTGAGGGTGCACACGCTGTACGCGAGCAGGCCGCCGGGTGCGACGAGCTCGGCGGACGCATCGAGAATCGCTGACTGGATCACGGACAGCTCGTCGACATCGTTCGCCGTGATGCGCCAGCGGGCGTCGGGCCGACGGCGGAGCACCCCGAGACCCGAGCAGGGAGCGTCGACGAGGACGATGTCGGCGACACCGGCACGAAGGGGCGCGTGGCGGGCATCGGCGACGAGCGGCCAGACAGCGCCGGAGTCGGGGCGATCGGCGGCGGTACGACGGGCGTTGCCCGCCACGAGACGCACCCGCTTGGGGCGAAGGTCGGCCGCGACCACGTGGGCGCCGGCGCCGGCCAGCGCAGTCGCCTTGCCGCCGGGAGCGGCGCACACGTCGACGACCAGGTCACCGGCCGCGGCCCCGAGCGCAGCAACCACCCGTTCCGAGGAGCGGTCCTGCGTGTAGCCGTCGTCGCGAACGTTGACCTCGGGCGCCCGGTTCATGGTCTCGAGGGCGTCGGCGGCCGCCTCGTCACCGAGGTCGGCGCGCAACCGCTCGACGATCCAATCGGGATAGCTGAGTCGGGTTGCGTCGTCGGGCCAGTTCACCGGGGCCTTGGCGACCTTGCGGAGCACTGCGTTGATGAGGCCCCGGAACCGCTTGGGAGCGACGTCGACGGTGGCCGACACGGCAGCGTGATCAGGAATGTCGGTGAACCGCAGCTGATACGCACCCAGCCGGAGTGCGGCCCTGGCAGCCGGCGGGGGGTCGTTCACGAGGAACCGGTCGACGAGGTAGTCGAGCGATCGGCGACGGCGGATCGTGCCGTACACGAGCTCGGTGACGAGTCGACGGTCGCGGTCGTCGAGGCCGGACTTCTCGAGGAGCGGCCCGAGCCTGAGGTTGGCGTAGGCGCCGTCGGCCTCGATCTCGACGAGGGCCGCCAGCGCCACCGAGCGGCTCGTGACCGGCGTCGCCGGCACCGGGGCGCTCACGAGAGCCCACCGCGTAGATCGACCGGTGTGCCGCGCAGCCAGTCCTCGTAGGCCATCGGTCGTTTGCCTTCGGGCTGCACCTCGGTGATCCGCAGCGAACCGTCGGCATCGAGGTGGCCTGCAAGCACCTTCAACCGTTTTGCGGTTTCGCCCTCGCCGAGCATCGTCCAGGCGTTGCCGAGGCGGATGACCGCAAGCTGCTGCTCAGCCGACGCCGTCAGGTCGACGCGCCGGTCATCGGCGGTGAGCTTGGCGGCGTAGGTGACCTCGCCGACCTGCGGTTCGGGGGCGATGAGCCGATCACCGTCGAACGCCGTCGGCAGCCAATCGACGAGCAGTTGGGAGCCGGTGACGCTCAACTCGTCCCACAACTCGGTGAGCCTCTTGGTACCGACCGGGGTCGTCGCCCTGGCGTACACACCGCCGGTGTCGAGGCCCTCCTCCACCGCCATCACACACACGCCGGTCTCGGCGTCGCCCGCCAGAATGGCGCGTTCGACCGGGGCCGCCCCCCGCCAGCGGGGCAGGAGCGAGAAGTGCAAATTGACCATCGGAACGTGCGCCAACAGGTGCGGACGCAGGATCTTGCCGAACGCGACCACCACGCCCAGCGACGCGTCGCTGCTGAGCACCGCGTCCGCGTCGTGTTCGACCCGGAGCCCCAGCTCGAGCGCCGCCGCCTTCACCGGCGACGGGCTGGTCTCGGTGCCCCGCCCGCGACGGACGTCGGGGCCCGTCACGACCACGTCGATCTCGTGACCGGCCGCGTGGAGCGCCCGGAGCGGGGTGACGGCGATCGCTGGCGTGCCGAGGAAGACGAGCTTCACTTGGCGCCGAGGCCGAAGAACCGCTTCTTCGGCGCTTCGGTGCGAAGGCTCGGGCTGCGGAGCGCCTCGAGATCGGCCACCTCGTTCGCCTTGCGCATCTGCAGCTCGCGGACGTGCTTCTTGGCGGCCTTGGCCTGGTCGTCGTCGAGATGATCGAGCAACAACACACCGTCGAGGTGGTCGAGTTCGTGCTGGACCAGACGAGCCAACAGCTCGTCGGCCTCGAAGCTGACCTCGTTGCCGTCGAGGTCGCGTCCGGTGACCTCGATCTCCTTGGGCCGAGTGATCTCGAAGTACTGGCCGGGGACCGACAAGCAGCCCTCCTCGTAGGTCCACTCGCCGTCGGAGCCGGTGATGACCGGGTTGATCAGCACCTGCTGGCCACCGCGGTCGTCGCCGAGGTCGTAGACGAAGAAGCGTTCCTTGACGCCCACCTGGGGCGCGGCCAGACCGATGCCGGGAGCGGCGTACATGGCCTCGAACATGCCCTGCACGAGGTCGTGCATCTTGCCGTCGATGTCGGTCATCTCCGGCGTCTTCTGGCGCAGCACGGGGTCACCGACGATGCGGATCGCGTACGGGGAGGTGACCGGGGACATGGGTGTCAGTGTACTTCGCGGCACCCCAGCGGGGACCACCGGCACCAGCCGCTACGGTGCCGGTGTGCCGAACGACCAGTACTTCACGGCCGCGCCGTCGTCCGCGTCGCAGCGCCGCGAGGTCCGCCTCGACCTCGACGACCTGTCGCTCGTGTTGACGACCGATCGTGGGGTGTTCTCCATGGAACGGGTCGATCCCGGCACCCGGGTCCTGTTGGCGGAGGCTCCCCGCCCCACGCCCTCGATGCTCCACCTCGCCGACGTGGGGTGCGGCTACGGGCCGGTGGCGCTGGTCCTCGCCCATCGAGCGCCCCAGGCGACGGTGTGGGCGATCGACACCAACGAGCGAGCTCGGGAGCTGTGCGCGCTCAACGCCGAGCGGGCCGGCCTCACGAACATCCAGGTCGTCGCGCCCGACGAGGTGCCCGATGACGTCGTGTTCGACGGCATCTGGTCGAACCCGCCGATCCGCATCGGCAAGGCCCAGCTGCACGACCTGCTCACCCAGTGGCTGGGCGCACTCGCCCGCGGTGGCACGGCGTGGCTGGTGGTGCAGAAGCACTTGGGTGCCGACTCGCTCGCCCGTTGGCTCGACGAGGCCGGCTGGCCCACGACACGCCTGGCGTCGCGCCAGGCCTACCGAGTCCTGGAGGTGGGGGCCAGTGGCCACGAATCTGAGCTCGACTGAGCTGAAGCGGTTGCACCGGGAATGGCGCCGCCGCACCCCCGCCCGTCTGTCGATCGGGCTCGACGGGGTGCAGGGGCCGTTCAACGTCGGCGCCATCATCCGTTCGGCGGCCGCCTACAAGTCCGAGTACCTGTGGCTCACCGAGACCGCGACCGGCCCCGACAACAGCAAGGTCGACAAGACCGCGCTGGGAACGGCGCGGTACCTGACGACGAATCGGGTCGCCGACGCCACCGCGATCGCCGATGCCGCTCGCGCCGCCGGGTACCGCGTGGTGGGCGTCGAGCTCGCCGCCGGTGCGGTACCGATGCACGAGCTCGACCTCCGCGGCGACGTGTGCCTCGTCGTCGGCCACGAGGACCGGGGCCTCTCCAAGGCCGGCCTCGCGGCGTGCGACGCGTTCGGGTTCCTGCCCCAGCTCGGCAGCGTCGGTTCGCTCAACGTCGCGACGGCCGCCTCGATCGCGATGTACGAGTGGGCTCGCCAACAGTGGGCACCGCCGACCTGACCTGCACCTCGCCCGTTCTGTCCTGCAGAACGGCCCCCACCGGGGCGGTTCCGCAGGACAGAACCGGTGCGGACCGGGGCTCAGGTTGGTAAGCGGGCCGGGTCGACCTGGAGTCGCAGTCGGCCGGGCGGGCGCTTCACCGCGTTGAGGGCGTCGAGCAGGGCCCGACGGTCGTCGGCTCGCACCAACCACTGGCCCTCGTCGCGCTGGTCGAGCAGCGCTCCGGGCACGTCGGCGAGCCGAGGTGCGAGCGCCTCGACGAACGCCGGTGCGGCCTCGCCACCGATCGCCGCCACCGTCGCGAACGGCGGAAGCTGCAAGAGCTCACGGCGCTCGGCCTCCGAGCTCGAGACGGCGCTCGGGTCGCCGATGGTCGCCGCCCGCAGCACCTCGTGGTCGGGCTGACGCGTCTGCACCAGCACGGAGCCCTCACGGCCGCGCACGAGGCGGGATGCTCGGGCCAGCAGGGTCATCGCCTGCTCGACCGCCCGGTAGCGGGGCGCCCCCAGCTCCTGGTCGAACTCGAGGAACGCCACCACGTCGGCCGCTGCAACCCGCTGCAGCGCCGCCTCCGTGCCGACGACCACGCGGGCTCGGCGACCCGTCGCCGTCGAGGTCGCCTTGGCCCCGGCGATCTCGTCGACCGGTTCTCGCAGGAGTGTCTCGAGCTGCTCCCGCGCCTTCGTGACGCCGATGCGGATCGGGCGGAACACGGTCGCCGCGCAGTGGTCGCAGATCGTCGGTCGTTCCAACTCGCACCGGGGACACCGCAACACGCCCTCGTCGTCCTGGCGCACGGCCGCCTCGCAGCGTTCGCACGCCGCGAGCGTGCCGCACTTGAGGCAACCGAGCATCTGGGCGCGGCCGGTCCGGTTGAGCACACACACGACCCGGCGATCGGACTGGAGCGCCCGCACCAGCGCCTCGGAGTACAAGCCCGAGCGGACGATGTCGTCGTCTCGACGGTCGATCACCTCGAGCCGAGCCCAACCGGCGCGCTCGCGGGCCCGATCGATCGTCGTCACGGGCCCGGCGAGGGCGATCGCCTCCAGGCTCGGGGTCGGCGAGACGAGCACTACCGGCACCCCCGCCCGCCGGGCACGCTCGACCGCGACGTCGCGGGCGTGCCACGTCGGCGAACCCTCGTTCTGCAGCGTCTCGTCGTGTTCGTCGACGACGACGATCGCCCCCAAACCTGCGACCGGGGCGAACGCGGCCGTGCGTGTGCCGATCACCGAGCATCCGGCGGCACCGCGGGCCCAACCGTCGGGGTGCACCGCCGTCGTGATGCCGGCACGTCGCATCCCCTCGGCCAGCGACTTCACCGTGGCGAACGTCGGCGCGACCACGAGCACGTTGCCGTGGGCGGCGGCCGCGCGGATCACCTCGAGCGGCGACGACGCCGGCGGAAGGCGGATCAGCGATGCCGGGCGGTCGAACAACGAGGCGACCCGGGAGCCGACCCGCAGCGTGGCCTCTGGTCCGGGCGCCGCGGCCGGTCGGGGCAGGCTCGCCACCATCGTCGGGGGCGACGCTGCGCCGAGGAAGGTGGGCAACCGGCCGACCCACCGCCACGCCGCCCAACGGCACAGCTCGATGACGTCGGCGGGTGGCCCCAAGCCCGACACCTTGGTCACGGCACGGAGCTCGACGCCCTCGGGTGTCTCGACGTCGACATCGACGATCCAGGCGGCGACCTGTCGCCCGTGCAACGGCACGCGCACCATGGCCCCGATGAGCAACTCAGCGCCGGCGAAGCCCGCTCCGCCACGGGCGGCGTGGGTGGGTGACGCGGCGATCCCCGACCGGCTGAGCAGCCGATC
>CALMLJ010000063.1 GCA_937868025.1 uncultured Acidimicrobiaceae bacterium | reverse complement strand
ACCGTCGACGCGTTGCGCGCCACGACGGTCGACGCCGGGGTCGACGTCATCAGCTTCGGGGGCACGAAGGCCGGCATGATGTACGGCGAAGCGGTCGTCTTCCTCGACCCCTCGCTGGGGCGCGACGTGAAGTTCGTGCGGAAGCAGGCCGGACAGCTGCCGTCGAAGATGCGCTACGTGGCGGCGCAGTTCGAGGCGCTCCTCGCCGATGACCTGTGGATCTCACTGGCCCGTTCGGCGAACGCCCGCGCCGTCGAGCTGGCCGACGCGCTCGCGGGCATCGAGGGGGTGCGGCTCTCGCGTCGCCCGGAGGTGAACTCGGTGTTCGCGTCGTTGCCCCGCCCCGCCATCGATCAGCTGCAGGCGTGGTCGTTCTTCTGGGACTGGGACGTGCACATCGACGAGGTGCGCTGGATGACCTCGTGGGCGACCGACGCCGACGACATCGCCGCGTTCGTCGCCGGGGTTCGCGCCGTCTGCCCCGGGTGATTCCGCCCCCTGTGCCGGGTGAGCACACCTCGTCGGTAGCCTGACCGCCGTGGCACCGAGGTCTCGTTCCGACAAGTTGCAGGCGTTCGCGAGCCACCCCGTCACGGTTGCCGTGGCGGCGTTCCTCGTGATGGGGGCGATCCTCCTCGTGTCCCGACTCGGTACCGATCCCGAGGAGCTGACCCTCCGGAAGTACCGCGAGCAGGTCCTCGACGGCCGCGTGCGGACGGCGAAGCTCGGCGAGGAGTCGAACTCCGTCACGGGCAAGCTCCGCAACGGCGACGAGTACCGCACCGTGATCCCCCACGAGTACAGCGACGAACTCACCTCGCTGCTCATCGAGAACGACGTCGACGTCAGCGCCGACAACGAGACCCCGTCACTCGCCGAATCGCTCCTGTCGGACTACCTGCCGCTCGTCATCGTGCTCCTGGTGTTCGGCGGGTTCATCCTCAACCTCCAGGCCGGCGGCAAGTCCGCCAAGTTCGGGCAGATGCGGTCGAAGCGCAACAAGGAGGCGCCCGACGTCTCGTTCGCCGACGTGGCCGGCGCCGACGAGGCCGTCGAAGAACTGGGTGAGATCAAGGAGTTCCTCGAGAACCCCGACCGCTTCGCTGAACTCGGCGCGAAGATCCCGCGGGGTGTGCTCCTCGTCGGGCCGCCCGGCACCGGCAAGACGTTGCTGGCCAAGGCTGTCGCCGGTGAGGCCGGCGTTCCCTTCTTCACGATCGCAGGCTCCGACTTCGTCGAGATGTTCGTCGGCGTGGGCGCCGCTCGTGTGCGCGACCTGTTCAAGCAGGCGAAGGCGTCGGCTCCCGCGATCATCTTCGTGGACGAGATCGATGCCGTCGGTCGCCACCGCGGCGCAGGCGTCGGCGGCGGTCACGACGAACGCGAGCAGACCCTCAACCAGTTGCTCGTCGAGATGGACGGCTTTGCGACCGAGGCCGGTGTCATCCTCATGGCGGCCACCAACCGGCCCGACATCCTCGACCCCGCGCTGTTGCGTCCCGGCCGCTTCGACCGTCAGATCGTCGTCGACGCCCCCGACCTGCAGGGCCGCAAGGCGATCCTCGACGTGCATGCCCGCAACAAGCCCCTCGGCGCCGGGGTCGACCTGTTCGTGTTGGCCCGTCGCACCCCGGGCTTCACCGGTGCCGACCTGGCCAACGTCATCAACGAGGCGGCGCTCATGTGCGGCCGGCGGCACGGCAACACCATCGAGATGTCCGACGTGAACGAAGCCGTCGACCGGGTCATGGCCGGGCCCGAGCGCAAGAGCCGAATCATGAGCGACCGCGAGAAGTCGATCACTGCCTATCACGAAGGCGGTCACGCGCTGGTGGGCCATCTCACCCCCGACGCCGATCCGATTCACAAGGTGTCGATCGTGGCCCGCGGTCGCGCCCTCGGCTGGACCCTCGCGCTGCCCGTCGAGGACCGGCAGAGCCACTCCCGCAACGAGCTGCTCGGCCGCATCGCGATGTTGATGGGCGGGCGCACGGCGGAAGAGCTCGTCTTCGGCGAGATCACCACCGGTGCCTATGACGACATCGAACAGGCCACCCGACTGGCCCGCAAGATGGTCACCGAGTTCGGCATGAGCGACGCGATCGGCCCACAGCGGCTGACCGCTGCGACCGACGAGCCGTACCTGGGGCGCGACGGCACCCGTGCCGCGATGTCGAACCAGGTCGCCGCGGTCGTCGACGCCGAGATCAAGCGGATCCTCGACGAAGCCCACGAACGGGCCCGCGTCATTCTGACCGAGCACCGCTCGACGCTCGACCTGCTGGCGGCCCGTCTCATCGAGCGGGAGACGCTCGACGAGGATCAGCTGGGCGATGTGTTCGCCCAGGTGGCAGGCTCCTCCGATGAGTGAATCAGGGCAGGGTGCGCACGACCTCAACCGGATCGATCCGTCCGCGACGGAGGCGGCACCGCCGGTCGATGTCGAGCGAATCGCCGCTGCGGTGCGGGAGATCCTCGCTGCGATCGGCGAAGATCCCGAACGTGACGGTCTCAAGGACACGCCGGCGCGGGTCGCCCGCATGTACGCGGAGACGTGTGCCGGGCTGCACGAGGATCCGGCCCGGCACCTGAAGGTCACCTTCGATGCCGACCACGACGAGATGATCCTCGTCCGTGAGATCCCCTTCTATTCGATGTGCGAGCACCACCTCGTTCCGTTCTTCGGCCACGCCCACGTCGCCTACATCCCCTCGGCGAACGGCCGTATCACCGGACTGTCGAAGCTCGCTCGCCTCGTCGATGGGTACGCCAAGCGACCGCAGGTGCAGGAGCGACTCACCACGCAGGTGGCCCAGGCCATGGAGTCGGCGCTCGAACCGCGTGGCATCGTCGTGGTCATCGAGGCCGAGCACCTCTGCATGGGTATGCGTGGAGTCCGCAAGCCCGGCTCGACCACCGTGACCAGCGCGGTGCGCGGGATCTTCCGCACCGATCCGTCGGCCCGCGCCGAGGCGATGCGCTTCATTCAGGGGTAGCCCCTCGATTCGGGGCGGCCGCCCTCGTTCCGCGCCACAGAACCGTTGGGTCCGTGGAAGGATGCGCCGATGACGACCGACCGCATCGAGGTGCAGCGCAC
>CALMLJ010000062.1 GCA_937868025.1 uncultured Acidimicrobiaceae bacterium | reverse complement strand
CGATCCGACCGATGCGAACGACCCCGAGGACCGGGCCAGGCGCTCGCGCTGGGTCCGGATGATCGCACCCGCGGTCGCCGTGGCGGCCGTCGCCGTCGCCGCGCTCGTCATCGGCGTGCTGGCCGACGACGACGAGGACGTCAGCACTGCGTCCACGACGTCCGCGGCCCCGACCACGACCACCACCACCACGTCCGTGGCGATCACCACGACCACGTCGACACCGGCGAGCACGACGACCGTCGACACCTCTGCCACCGACGCAGCTGTCTGGCCGGCGCCGTCCTCGGGTCGGCGCTTCACCGACCCGGTCGAGGCGGCAACGACGTTCGCGACCGAGTTCGTCGGTTTCACCGACCCCGTCGTCGGCGAGTTCCTCCAGGGCGACAGCCGGTCCGGCGAGGTCGAGGTCCGTCCCCGTGCCGACGGACCCGTGACCACGGTGCTCGTGCGACTCCTCGGCACCGACGACGCCTGGTCGGTCCTGGGAACGGCCACGCCCAACATCGAGGTCGACCAACCGACGGCGCTCACCACGATCGGGAACCCGGTCCGTCTGATCGGTCGAGCCCGGGCCTTCGAAGGCACCGTGGACGTCGAGGTCCGCGAGGACGGCACCACCACACCACTCGGCACCGGATTCGTGACCGGACGGGGCGACGGCGTCCTCGGGCCCTTCGACTCCGAACTGCCCTACGAGGTGGCCGGCACCGAGCGCGGCACTGTGCTCTTCGTCACCCACAGCGCCGAGGACGGCAGCGTGTGGGAAGCAGCCGTCATCCGCGTCGTCTTCCCAACACCCTGACCACGGAGGTCGCCCGATGGACCGACTCTCGGCGCTCGACACCGAGTTCCTACACCTCGAGGACGACACCTCACCGATGCACATCGCAGCGGTCTGCGTGTTCGCCGGACCGGCGCCCAGCCTCACCGAGCTGACCGACCTCCTGGAGTCCAAGCTCCACGAGCTGCCCCGGTACCGCCAGGTGATCCGCACGGTCCCATTGGAGTTGGGCCGACCCATCTGGGTCGACGACCGGCGATTCCGACTCGACTACCACGTGCACCGGACCGCGCTGCCGTCGCCGGGAGGCGCCGCCGAGCTCGACGATCTCATGGGCCGCCTCATGGCCCACCCGCTCAACCGGTCGCGTCCCCTCTGGGAGGCGTGGCTGGTGGAGGGCCTGAGCGACGACCGGTGGGCGCTGGTGTTCAAGGTGCACCACTGCATGGTGGACGGCGTTGCGGGCGTCCACCTCCTCGAAGCGTTCCTCGACGTCTCGCCCGACACGCCGCCGGGCACCGTGCGGCCGTGGCGGGCACAACCGGAACCGTCGCCGCTGGGCAAAGTCGTCGGCTCGTGGGTCGGCCTCGCCGGCGACGTGATCCCGTGGGGGCGGCGGATCGCCACCGCGGCTTCGTCGCCGATCGACGCGGTCCGTGACGTGGCCGCCATCAGCACCGGACTCGGCAGCTTCCTCGCGCACCTCGTCCCCGCGCCGGGCAACGAGCTGCAGGGCCGCATTGGTCCCCATCGCCGATGGTCCCACGTCACGCTCGACCTCAGTGACGTGGCCCTTGTCCGCCGACGCCTCGGCGGTACGGTCAACGACGTGCTCCTCGCCTGCGTGACGGCCGGGCATCGGGCCCTGCTCGAAGCACACGGCGACGACCCGTCGACCGCGGTCGTCCGCACCGCGATCCCGGTCTCGACCCGCGACTGGGGCACGAGCGGGAGCGGCAACCGGGTGTCGACCCTGCTCGCCGAGCTGCCCGTCGGCCAGCCCGACCCCCTCGTCCGTCTCGCCACCGTGCGCGAGTTCACGACCCGGCTGAAGGCATCGAGCATGGCGTCCGTCGCCGACACGTTCTTCACGCTCGCAGACCTCGCCCCTCCCCTCGTGGTCGGCCCGATCAGCCGGCTCGCCATCCGCCTCGAGCACCGACGGGCGCAACGCTCGATCACCACGATCACCACCAACGTGCCAGGCCCCCCGTTCCCGCTGTACTGCCTCGGTCGCGAGATGATCGAGCAGCTGCCGTACGTCGGGCTCACCGACGGGGTGCGGGTCACGACCGCCATCGTCTCGTACAACGGTCACATCACGGTGGGCGTCACCGGCGACGAGGACTCGGTGCCCGATGTGGGCGTCGCGACCGCGGCGATCGGCGACGCGCTCGCAGAGCTGGTGCGCCTGGCCCGACGTCGCAAGGATCGCACGCGGTGACCGACACGATGCGCGCCTGGGTCGTCGACCGGCCCGGACCCGTCACGACGGGCGCGCCCCTCGTGGAAGTCGAGCGGCCGCTCCCGGTCCCCGCCGCCGGCCAGGTCCGCGTGCGCGTGTCGTGCTGCGGTGTCTGCCGGACCGACCTCCACCTCGCCGAGGGGGATCTGTCTCCCCACGCTCGCCGCGTCGTGCCGGGTCACGAGATCGTCGGCGTCGTCGACGCTCTCGGGTCCGACAGCCGTCGCTTCTCCCTCGGCGAACGCATCGGCATCGCGTGGCTCGCGACGACCTGTCGGACCTGCCGCTTCTGCCGATCCGGGCGGGAGAACCTCTGCACCGCACCGACCTTCACGGGGTGGGACCACGACGGCGGGTACGCCGAGTTCGCCCTCGTCGACGAGGGATACGCCTACCGGCTCCCGGACGGGTTCGACGACCTCACGGCCGCTCCCCTCCTGTGCGCCGGCATCATCGGGTACCGAGCGCTGTCCCGGGCCGACCTGCCGCCCGGTGGTCGACTCGGCATCTACGGCTTCGGCGCGTCGGCCCACCTGGCGGCCCAGGTCGCGATCGCCGGCGGCGCCGAGGTGCACGTCATGACCCGCAGTCCGGCCGCCCGTGCGTTGGCGATGCGTCTCGGCGCGGCGAGCGCGCAGGGCGCGGCCGACCCGCCGCCGGTGCCCCTCGACGCGTCGATCCTGTTCGCCCCGGTCGGCACCCTGGTGCCGGCGGCGCTCGAAGGTCTCGACCGCGGCGGCACCCTGTCGATCGCCGGGATCCATCTGTCCGACATCCCGTCGCTCGACTATCAACGGCACCTGTTCGAGGAGCGGACCCTCCGCAGCGTGACGGCCAACACCCGCGAGGACGGCGAGCGCTTCCTCGCCGTGGCCGCCGACATCGGCATCTCCGTCGAAACGACCGAGTACCCCTTCCACGAGGCGGACACGGCGCTGGCCGACCTCGCTGCCGATCGGGTGGACGGCGCGGCCGTGTTGCGAATGCCGTCAGCGCGCTGAGG
>CALMLJ010000061.1 GCA_937868025.1 uncultured Acidimicrobiaceae bacterium | reverse complement strand
CGACCAGTAGCTGATCGCAGCTGCGGGTGAACGAGCTCGACCTCATCTTCCTGCTCGGTGCGCTCGTCGCCGGGTTGGGAGGATGGCGGTTCGGGTTCGTTCGGCGCGTCATCGGTTGGATCGGTCTCGTGATCGGCGTGGTCGTCGCGTCGAAGCTCCTCCCCGTCGTCTTTCCCACGCCGGAGACCCCCGAGCCCGCCGACCTCATCCGGAGCCTCGTCGTCATTCTCGGCGCCGGCCTGATCGGCCAGGCGGTTGGGCACTTCGTGGGCGGGCGGATGAAGGGCATGATCGATGTCGCCCGCTTCGGGCTCGTCGACTCGGCCGGGGGAGCGGTCCTCGGTGTCGCCGGGGTGGTGATCACCGCGTGGATGTTCATCCCGACGATGGTGCAGATCCAGGGATGGCCGGCGGAGACGGCTCGAAGCTCGGTCGTCGCGGCCCGGCTCACGCGAGCGCTCGGAGCTCCGCCCGACGTGTTGGCCGGGGTGGGCAAGTCGCTCGGGGTCAACGGCCTCGAGGACGCGCTCAGCAACATCCGCAACCTCAACATCGACCCCGTGGCCCCGGCCAACTCTCCGGTCGACCAGGCGACGGTCGATGTCGTGAGCGCCTCGGTCGTGAAGCTGTCGGGCCCGGCGTGTGACCGCACCCAGTCCGGGAGCGGGTTCGTCATCGCGCCGGGACTGGTCGTGACCAACGCCCACGTCGTCGCCGGGTCGGAAACGTTGACGATCTCCGACGACACCGGGCTCGAGGCCGAGGGCACGATTCGCTATCTCGATCTGCGCAACGACATCGCGCTCGTGGCAGCGCCGAGCCTCGACCGCCCGCCGCTGCCCCTCGTCGAGGCGAAGGTGGGCGATGCCGGGGCGATCCTCGGCTACCCGGGAGGTGGTCCGCTCCAGGTGCAGCCGTACACGGTGGCGGCCGTGACGACGGCGACGGCGCGCGATATCTACGACCAGGGCTCGTTCTCGCGCAAGATCATGATCCTCGGCTCGAAGATCGGACCGGGCGACTCGGGCGGCCCGCTGATCACGCCCGACGGCAGCGTCGCCGGTGTCGCGTTCGGCATCGCTCCCGACCGTGCCGAGACGGCGTACGCGATCCCGACCGCGCTGCTCGAGGGGCTCGTCGAGCAGGTGAGCCCCGAGCCCTTGGCGTCGGGAGCATGCCGGGGTGAGTGAGCGGCGGAAACTCGGGCCGGTCATGGCCGGGGTGAGCGGTACGGTCGGGGAGTGACCGCGCTGTTCGATCCCTCCACCGTCGTCTCCACTCATGAGGGTCTCGATGGGATCTACGGGGAGCCGCTGTCGACGTCGCTCACCAAGGAGATCGACCACCTGATCCCCGAGACCGAGGCCTATATCGAGGCGTCACCGTTCGTGGTCGTCGCCACGTCGGGGTTGGGAGGCCTCGACAGCTCGCCCCGTGGTGATCCTGCCGGGTTCGTGCGGGTGCACGATCCCCGGACGCTGCTGATGCCCGACCGTCGTGGCAACAACCGCGTCGACACGCTCCGCAACCTGGTCGACGACCCCCGCATCGCGCTCCTGTTCCTCGTGCCGGGCGTCGGGGTCACCTTGCGAGTCAACGGCACCGCCGTGCTGACGACCGATGCCGACCTCCGGGCGAGCTTCGCCGTCGGGGACAAGATCCCGGCCACGATCGTGGTCATCACCATCGAGTCGGTCTACACGCAGTGCCCAAAGGCGCTCATCCGTTCGCAGCTCTGGGACCCCGCCGGGTTCCGCGACCCGTCGGAGCTGCCGACGGTCG
>CALMLJ010000060.1 GCA_937868025.1 uncultured Acidimicrobiaceae bacterium | reverse complement strand
TGTCGGCCCTGGCCGAGGCGGTCTACGGCACGCCGGCGGGGGACTGATGGCGACCGCCACCGTGCCCGTCGTCGCCGACAGCGCCTCGACGGTGCACTCGCGGTCGCGGGCCGCGGTCGTGATCGGAGTGTTGGGGCTCGCGCTCGTCGCCGCCGTGCTCGTCGCCGCCGGAACCGGCCAGTTGCACGTCGCTCCCGGCGAGGTGCTCGGATCGGTGTCCCACCGGATCGGCCTCGACTGGGGCGCGATGCCGGCGCACCCCAACGGCGACGCCGTCCTCTGGGACGTGCGCTTCCCGCGCGTGATCATGGCCGTACTCGTCGGCGCCGCGCTCGGGGTGGCGGGCGCGCTGATGCAGGGCGTGTTCGGCAACCCGCTGGCCGAGCCGGCGGTCGTCGGTGTCTCCTCAGGGGCTGCGGTGGGGGCCTGTGCGGTGATCGTCTGGAAGGTCAGCGTGCTCGGCGCGTTCACCACCCCGGTCGCTGCGTTCATCGCGAGCTTGATCACGACGCTGCTCGTGTACGGCCTGTCCCGCTCGAACGGCCGGACCGAGGTCGTCACCATCGTCCTCATGGGCATCGCGGTCAACGCCGTGGCCGCCGGACTGATCGGCTTCTTCGTCTTCCTCGGCGACACGCAGGCTCGCGAACAGATCGTGTTCTGGCAGCTGGGCAGCCTCAACGGCATCCGGTGGCAGGCGGTGGCCGCGGTGTCGCCATTGATCGTGGTGGGGCTCGTCGGGGCGATCTCGGTGGCGCGTCGCCTCGACCTCCTCGCGCTCGGTGAGCGCCCGGCCCGGCATCTCGGGGTCAACGTGGAGCGGCTGCGCATCACCACCATCGTCATGGTGGCGTTGCTCGTCGGTCCGGCGGTCGCGTTCGCCGGCATCATCGGCTTCGTCGGGCTGGTCGTCGCCCACCTGCTCCGCATGCTGATCGGCCCGTCGCACCCGCGGTTGATCCCGGCATGCGCGCTCGGGGGAGCGCTCGTCCTGGTGGTCGCGGACCTGTTCGCACGGACGGCCGTCGACTTCGCCGATCTCCCGATCGGCATGCTCACTGCACTGCTCGGCGGGCCGAGCTTCTTCTGGTTGCTGCGACGGGAACGCAACCGTGCCGGAGGATGGTCGTGAGTTGGCGTCGCATCGTGCGGATCCCCGCAGTGGCGCGTCGGGGCGACGTCGTGCTCTCGGCGCGGGGCATCGGGGTGTCCTTCGGTGACCGCGAGATCCTCGCCGGCGTCGACCTCGACGTCCGCGCCGGCGAGGTCGTCGCGCTCGTCGGGCCGAACGGCGCTGGCAAGTCGACTCTGCTGAGCGTGCTGGCCGGCGACCGCGAGCCGTCCGCCGGCACCGTACTGGTGAGCGGCGCACCGGTCGCAGCGTGGACCGGGATCGAGCTCGCGATGCGTCGAGGTGTGCTGCCCCAGCGCAGTGACGTGTCGTTCCCGTTCACCGTTGAGCAGATCGTGCGGATGGGCCGCGAACCGTGGCGCAACACCGACCGGGAGGACGCCGACGACGACGTGTACGACTGGGCCATCCGTGTCACCGACGTGAGCACGCTGACACGGCGTGAGTTCCCGTCGCTGTCGGGTGGCGAACAGGCTCGGAGTGCCCTGGCGCGGGTCCTCGCCCAGGAGCCGGGGCTCTTGCTCCTCGACGAACCCACGGCGTCGCTCGACATCTCCCACCAGGAGCAGGTGCTCGGCATCGCCCGTGAGCGCGCCGCGCTCGGCGACGGTGTTGTGGTCGTCCTGCACGACCTCGGCCTCGCTGCGGCCTACGCCGATCGTGTGGTCGTGATCCACGACGGCGGTGTCGCTGCCGACGGTCGCCCCGAAGCCGTCATGACCGGCGCGCTCCTCAGCCGCGTGTACGGCTGCGCGATCGAGACCTTTCCCCACCCGCGCACCGGCGCCCTGCTGGTCGTGCCCCGTCGCGGCGGACCAGCGATCGATCCGTCCCCATCTCCATCCACGTCCACTGCCTCCGACCGCTTCGACGGTTCGGTGCTCCTGAAGGGTGCAACATGAACGCTCGAATCCTCCTCGCCGCGGCCGCAGGCGCCGTGCTCCCGTTTGCCATGGTGGCCGGTCCGGGTGTCGCTCCCGCCGGTGCCCAGGCGCCCACGCTGACGGTCAGCCAGTCGGTCCTGCCTGCCGCTCAGGCGACGACGGTCACCGTGGTCGGAACGTCCTACCTCGTTCCGCCGCACTCGTCGGACAAGAACGTGTTCGGCGGCGTGTACGTCATGTTCGGTTGGGTGCAGCCGGGGTCGACGTGGGGGCCGAGCAGTCGCAACGGCGCCAACTCGAACGGTCAGTTCGGCATCACCTACTCCTACGCCGGTGTGAACCGCGGTGCCGACACGCGTGACGACGGTTCGGGACTCAACCGCTTCGTGGCCTTCACACACGGCGAGGTCAACGACGGAACCACCGCGTTCGCCATGTCGATGGACCCGGCGTACCCCGACAACTCGCGTGGCAACTGGACCACGACGATCACGGTGCCGGGGAGTACCTACCAGTGGGTCGATCCCGCGACCAACGTGACCAACACCGTCGACTGCCTCCAGGTGCAGTGCGGCATCTACACGATCGGCGCCCATGGCAAGGCGAGCGCGACCAACGAACGCTTCACTCCCATCACCTTCAGTACCGGGGCTGGGGCGCCGGTGACGATCCCGCCGGACGCTCCGTCGAACCCGGGCGGGTCGACGGGCCCAGGCCAGACGGGCACGGGGCAAACAGCGACCACGGCGCCGTCGGTGGTGGGCGGATCCAGCACCGGCCGAACCCCGACGACGGCGAAGAAGAGCGGGCCTGCCACGACGTCTCCCGGGTCGACCGCGCCGGTTGACACGAGCCCGGTCGAGTCGACGACGACGATGACGACCGAGACGACCGCTCCCGCGACGACGACCACGACCGCGGTCGAGTCGTCGACGACGACCCGCAGGCGTTCGGCCACCGACGAAACGAACTCCGCGTCCGGCAGGGTCATCGTGTTCGAGTCCGACGACGACGGGGGCATGAGCGGATGGGTCGTCGGCGGTGCCGTCGGAGTGCCGCTCGTCGCCGCCGGTGGAGTCGTGGTGTGGCGTCGGCGGGCGGCGGGGGTGTGACCGCGAACGAGACGGTTGCGTCAGGACCGAATGTTAGGCAAGACTACCAAACGAGTTAGGTACACCTAATAACAACCCAGGAGATGCGATGACCACCACCCGTCCGACCCGGCACCGTCGCCGGTCCACCGCACTGCTCGGCGTCATCCTCGGGGCGACCGCCCTGGTGGCGACCGCCTGCCCCGAGCCCCCGCCCTCCGCCGGCAGTGGGACGACCACGACGCCCGGGCCGACGACGACCGCCGGGCCCACCACGACTGCAGCGCCCACAACGACCACGCCGTCGAGCATCAAGACACTGACCAACGCGTCGTTCGAGTGGACCGTGAGCAAGCAGACCAACAACGCCAGCCAGGCCCCCGGGCAGGTGAACTACTGGTCGGCGGGCATCTCCGACGGCACCGCTGCGACCTACACCGCCACCAATGGCAACGCGACGGTCCTGAAGAAGAACGCCGCGGGCACCTACGTCCCCATCGGCAGCGAGACCGCCGTGAGCTTCGCCAACAAGAACCGTGACGGAGCGGGCAACGTGGTCACCTCGTCGAACGCGTTCTTCCTCGGCCAGAAGGTTCGCTACACCGGCGGCACCGGCACCGTGAACACCGCGACCGGCGCCTCGACCATCCAGTGGACCGGCACCTTCACGATCAA
>CALMLJ010000059.1 GCA_937868025.1 uncultured Acidimicrobiaceae bacterium | reverse complement strand
ATGCGCCCGACGACCGCCGGGTCGTGACCCGCCTCGATCAGGTCGGTCACGGTCTGGTCGCCGTCGACGTAGCCGCGGAGGATCGGATCGAGCACCTCGTAGGCGGGAAGGCTCTGGTCGTCGCGCTGGTCGGGTCGCAACTCGGCGGACGGCGCCTTGGTGAGCACCGACTCCGGGATGATCTCGTAGCCGGCCTCGTCGTTGCGCCAACGACACAGGTCGTAGACCACGGTCTTGTAGACGTCCTTGATCACCGCCAGCCCGCCGGCGGTGTCTCCGTAGAGCGTCGAGTAGCCGACCGCCGACTCGCTCTTGTTGCCAGTGGTGAGGACCAACCAGCCGAACTTGTTGGAGAGGGCCATGAGGGTGACGCCCCGGAGCCGCGACTGGAGGTTCTCCTCGGTGAGGTCGGGTGCGATCCCCTCGAAGGAGGGGGCCAACATCTCCTCGAACGCACGGTGCCCGGCCTCGATCGGAATGACGCGCGATTCGATGGCCAGCGTGTTGCAGAGACGTTCGGCGTCGGTGATCGAGCCGTCGGAGCTGTACCGCGAGGGCATCATCACGCCGTGGACCCGGTCCGCACCGAGCGCGTCGACGGCGATGGCCGCCACGATCGACGAATCGATACCGCCCGACAACCCGATCACGACATCGGTGAACCCGTTCTTGATCGTGTAGTCACGGGTGCCGAGCACCAGGGCCGACCACATCTCCTCGGCATGCTCCAACCGGGGAACGACGAGGTCACCGGGCGCCGACGCGCCGTCGAGTTCGATGTCCACGAGCTCGAGGTGCGGGCGGAACTGCGGGAGCCGCGCCACGAGCGCACCGTCGCCGCCGATGACGAACGACCCGCCGTCGAAGACCAGCTCGTCCTGACCGCCGACCTGGTTGACGTACACGATCGGTGCTCCGGCGGCGACCGCCCGGTCGCGGAGCATCTTCTCGCGATGCACGATCTTGTCGTGGTGGAAGGGTGAACCGTTGAGGTTGAGGAGGAGGCGCGCCCCAGCGGTGGCCTGGCGCAGCACCGGGCCGTCGGGAATCCAGATGTCCTCGCAGACCGAGATGCCGACCGGAACACCGTCGAAGTCCCACAGCGGCTGGTCGACCTCACCGGGCCGGAACCACCGGTGCTCGTCGAACACGGCGTACGTCGGCAGCTCCTGCTTGCGGTACACGTAGTCGACCCGACCCTCGCGACACACCACTGCGGTGTTGTAGAGCCGGCCGTCCTCGGCACGTTGCGGCACACCGACCACGGCGGCGCACGACACCGACGCCTCGGCGATCCGTTCGACCTGGACCCAGCAGTCGTCGACGAACCGCCGCTTCAGCACCAGGTCCTCGGGCGGGTAGCCGCACACGGCGAACTCACCGAACACGACGATCCGTGCACCGGCGGTCTGGGCCTCGGCCAAGGTTCGGAGGATCTCGTCGGTGTTGGCGACGAGATCGCCGACGGTCGGGTTCAACTGGGCCAGGGCGACACGCACGGAACTCACGAGCCCAAGCCTGGCACAGGCCGTGAGGACGACCGCACACGGCGCCGGACGCGAAACGAGGGGCCCGAAGGCCCCTCGTTCGCAGTATCGGTCGGACCGGCCGGCGTGTGGCGCTCGGCTAGGCCGAGGCCGCCTCGCACACGGTGTTCGTGATCAGACGCGACACGATGTACGGATCGATGTTGGCGTTCGGGCGACGATCCTCGATGTAGCCCTTCTTGTCGACACCCACCTGCCACGGGATGCGGACCGAGGCGCCACGGTCGGACACGCCGTAGCGGTACTCGCTGAAGTGCGCCGTCTCGTGCAGGCCGGTGAGACGCTCCTCGTAGCCGTGGCCGTAGCCGGCGAGGTGCTCCTCGACCTTGCCCGGGCCACCGAGGGCCTCGCACGCGGCGATGATCGGATCCCAACCCTCGCGCATCTGCTTGGTGGAGAAGTTGGTGTGACAGCCGGCGCCGTTCCAGTCGCCCTTGATCGGCTTCGCCGAGATCGACGCGTTCACGCCGAAGTCCTCGCCAATGCGGTACAGCAGGTACCGGGACATCCACAAGTGGTCGGCGACGTCGATCGTGTTGAGGATGCCGATCTGGTACTCCCACTGGCCGAGCATCACCTCGGCGTTGGTGCCGACGATGCCGATACCGGCCTGGATGCAGGCGGTCGTGTGGGCCTCGACGAGGTCACGACCGGCGATCTCCACCGAGCCGACGCCGCAGTAGTAGGGGCCCTGCGGTGCGGGGTAGTAGTAGCCCTCCTTGGGCCAGCCGAGGGGACGGCCCTCCTGGAAGAGGGTGTACTCCTGCTCGATGCCGAACATCGGCTCGAAGTCCTTCGCGTACTTCTCGTGCGCCTCGAGGCAGGCGCGACGGTGGTTGGTGGGGTGCGGCTCGAGCGTGCCGGGAAGGAGCACCTCGCAGAGCACGAGGATGTCGCCCTCACCGCGGGTGGGGTCGGGGCACTGGAAGACCGGGTTGAGCACGCAGTCCGAGTCGGAGCCGGGGGCCTGGTTCGTGGACGAACCGTCGAAGCCCCAGATGCCGGGCTCCTTGCCATTCTCGATGATCTTGGTCTTCGAGCGCATCAACGGAGTCGGTTCGGTTCCATCGATCCAGATGTATTCAGCCCTGTACGGCACGGACACCACCTCTTGTCGGAGACCGCCAGCGGACGGCCTGTTTTTTGATTCGGAGCAAGGCTGAACCTACGCGATTTCCCACCCGTTGCCCCAATGTGAACGCTGTGTTAACTGGGACCCGAGAATTTTGCGGAACCGTCGAGTTCGTAGAAGGTAGGGGCATGGAACACCAGCAGTCCTACGTGCTCCGCACCGTCGAGGAGCGGAAGGTTCGCCTGATCCGCCTCTGGTTCTGCGACGTCCTGGGGCAACTGAAGTCGGTCGCGATCTCGCCCGTCGAACTCGAGTCGGTGTTCGAGGACGGCATCCAGTTCGACGGGTCCGCCATCGATGGGTTCAGCCGCGTGCAGGAGAGCGACGTGCTCGCGATCCCCGATGCGTCGAGCTTCCAGCTCATGACCTGGGGCGACGGCGCCGAGGTGAGCGCCCGCATGTTCTGCGATCTCGTCAACCTCGACGGCTCCCCCTTCGAGGGCGACCCCCGCCAGGTGCTCAAGCGCAATCTCCAGCGGGCCCACGACGCCGGTTTCACGCTGATGTGCGCACCCGAGGTCGAGTTCTTCTACCTCGAGAGCGACGACCCGTCGCAGGCACCGGTCCCGCTCGACACCGCCAGCTATTTCGACCTCACCACCAAGGACGTGTCGTCGGACATCCGACGCGCCACCATCCAGCGGCTCGAGGCGACCGGCATCCCCGTCGAGTACTCGTTCCACGAGGATGCCCCCTCCCAGCACGAGATCGACCTGCGGTACACCGATGCGCTGTCGATGGCCGACAACGTGATGACGCTGCGCCTGGTCGTGCGGGAGGTCGCACTCCAGCATGGTGTGCACGCCACGTTCATGCCGAAGCCGATCGCCGGGGTGCAGGGCTCGGGCATGCACACCCACATCTCCCTCTTCGCCGGCGAGACCAACGCCTTCTACGAGGAAGGCGCCGAGTCGAACCTGTCGCCCGTCGCACAGCAGTTCATCGCCGGCCTGCTCCGCCACGCCCCCGAGATCACCGCGGTGACCAACCAGCTGGTCAACAGCTACAAGCGCCTGGTGAGCGGCTTCGAGGCTCCCGTGCACGTCTCGTGGGCCCGCAACAACCGATCCGCACTCGTTCGAATCCCCGTGACCAAACGGGGTAAGGAAGCGGCTGGCACCCGTATCGAATACCGGGCGCTCGATCCCGCGTGCAATCCCTACCTCGCCTATTCGGTGCTGCTCGCCGCCGGCATGGCCGGCGTCGACGGCAACTACGAACTTCCGCCCGAGGCCAACGCCAACCTGTTCGAGCTGACCGAGGCCGAACGGGTCAAGGCAGACATCCCATTGTTGCCATCCTCGCTCTCCGATGCGCTCGACGTGATGGAGGCCTCCGACCTCGTCCGCGAGGCGCTGGGCGAACACATCTACGAGTGGTTCCTCCGCAACAAACGTGCGGAATGGAGCGACTACAAGGCGCATGTGAGCCAGTTCGAACTCGATCGCTATCTGAAGAACTGGTAGGGAGTCGTTTCGAATGGAACCACTGCTCTGTTGGCCGGATCCTCCCCCACACGATGTCGTGCGTTCCCTCGACATGGCCGGGTACTCCTGGGCGACCGCGACCGACGAGGCGTCGGTGGTGGCCGGAAGCTGGGCCGGGGCGATCGTCGACGCGTCCGACGATGCCGACGGTGCGTTCACGTTCGCCCGGATGCTGGGCCGCGGCGACCTCGGCATCGCGCCGCTCCTCCTGTTGGTGCGCGGTTCCCAGCTCGGCGAGCTGGAGAGCCGTCACGAGCTGTTCGAGGACTTCTGCGTCACGCCGTTCCACCCGATGGAGTTCGAGGCACGCCTCAGGCACCTGCTCACGCGCCAGGGTGTGCTCGCCGACGATTCCGAGACGATCGTCTACAAGGCGCTCGTCCTCAACCTCGAGACCTACCAGGCATCGATCGACGACGACCCGCTCGACCTGACGTACATGGAATACGAGCTGCTCAAGTTCCTGGCGCAGAACCCCGGGCGGGTGTTCACCCGGGAGACGCTCCTCAGCCGGGTGTGGGGCTACGAGTACTACGGCGGCGCGCGCACTGTCGATGTCCACATCCGCCGTCTCCGGGCCAAGCTCGGCGAGCAACACGCGCAGATGATCTCGACCGTGCGCTCGGTGGGCTACCGCTTCGGCGAGTCCCGTTGGGGCTGACCCCGAGGATCGGACCTCGCCTCAGGTTCGAGCGCTGAGGGTCCGACTCACCTCGACCACGTGGTCGGGGTCGTTGCGGAGCTGCAGGTGGGTGAACCTCACCGTGTCGTAGCCGTGCTCCCTCGCGAGGCGGTCACGTCGTGCGTCCTCCGTGAGCGCGGCGTGACGGACCCGGAACCTGCGACCGTCCAGCTCGACGATCGCCGTGGCGTCCTCGTACATCGCGTCGACCCGTCCGGGTTGCCGTTCCGCCCACGGTGGGGTCATCCGCATCGTGGGGACCGGCACGCCGGCGCGCTGCAGCAGTTCGGTGTACATCCGCTCGAGTTCCGCCTCCGAGGGTGGCCGGCCCTCGACGGCCTCGAGGACCCGCCGCGCGCCGGCGGTGCCCGAGCGGCCCTGACCTGCGAGCGAGCGGTAGGTCGCCTCGAGTTCGTCCCAGGTGATGCGCTGTGAGGAGACCGCTTCCTCGATGACGTCCTGCAGGCGACGATCAGGGGTGACGAGCGCGAGGTCGACGAGCGTCCGGCCGAGCGTGGTGTGCCGGAGCCCGTCGGTGACCATCACGTGCTCGTCGGACCAGCGACCCGTGCGCCGGATCTCGATGCCCGGAATGAAGTAGTGCGCCGCCAGGGGCACGCTCAGCGTGACCTCGTCGTGATCGCGGTACTCGGGCAGGCCGAGCACCCGCGCCGCCGACCCGTACCCGAGCACACCGCTCGGCACCGCCAGCAATGCGGCCGCAGCGCGTTGGGACCACGTTCGGGGTGACCCCGCGACCGCGAGCACCTTGCCGTTCAGGCGCTCGAACTCACCGGCGGCGATGCGACGACGGCGTTCGCCCTCGGTGATCCCGAGCTCGTCGAGTTCGCGGTCGGTGACGAGGCCGTAGCGATCATGGGCGACGTCGCCGAGTGAGCGTTCGGGCATGGGAACTCCGTTCTGGCCGACCCGCACGAGCCGCGGGAGCGGGAGGACCGGCGTCGACTGCTCCAGTGCTCGAAGACGAGCGGGTGGCTCAGCCGTTGAGGTCGATGAGCTCGGAACCCTCGTTGAGCTGGTCGACGTCCTTCTGGACGAAGAAGCCGATGATGCCGGCGAGCGCGCCACCCGAGATCAGGACGCCGACGGGAACGACGACCAAGAGGGCGATGATGATCAGGATGGCTCCGAGCATGGGGGCAGGTTACCGCACCACCCCGCCTCGCCCCACAAGCGGACCGACTTCAGGCCGGGACGTGGCTCCAGGCCTCGATCTCGACGACGGCGCCGAGTGGCAGGGCCGCCACCGCCACGGCCGAGCGAGCCGGGCGATGATCGCCGAACCCGTCGCAGTAGACGTCGTTCATGACCGCGTAGTCGTCCATGTCGACGAGGAACACCGTCGTCTTCACCACGTCGGACAACGACGCCCCGGCCGACTCGAGCAGCGCCGCGAGGTTGGCGATCGCCTGGCGGAGCTGGCCGGCGACACCGCCGTCGACGAGGCCGGCGTCGCCGAGGCCGAGTTGACCGGAGGCGATCAGGAAGTCGCCGGCACGGACGAGCGGGGTGTAGGGACCGACAGGTGGAGCCATGGCCGGCATCCTACGCCCGCCGGTCGGTCAGACGGAGGTGACCGGGCGACCGGTCGGCCACGCCGGAGGAGTGCCCTGGGCGATCCATACGGCCGCCGCCGTCGCCGCGAAGACGGCGTCGCTGCCGTTCACCGGCTCGACCCCGGGTTCGTCGATGATCTCGACCTCGACGGGGATCATCTCGCCGGGACGGACGATGCCGAACGAGCGAACGGTCAGACTGGCGACCGAACCGTCGGCGTCGACGGTGAGGCCTTCCGACGTCACCCACCCGAGCGCCATGTGGACGGCACCGATGCAGTAGCTCCGCAGCACCACTGCGTCGAGGACTGCACCGCAGCGCACGCGGACGTGGGCGCCCTGCTCGTCGACGGTCACCGATGCCCAACCACCCGACGGTGACGTGATCTCGACCGGCGTGCCCGGCACCGCGTCGAGGGCCGCCATCGCGACGGCGACCTCGGCCCACCCGGCGGCGCGGGCGTCGGCGGAGGTAGCGGGACCGACCACGTCGACCTCCTCGACCGTCAGCTCCGGCGCGAACGCCGCGATCCGATCGACGAGACCGGGGGTCCGAGCGACCCGGACAACGCCACCACCGTCGGAGCGCAGACCGATGGCGACCGGCGGACGCTTCGGGCCGTTGCGGACGACGTCCTCCCGGGACCACCGCAGGCGCACGGGGGTGCCGAGCTCGTCGGCGAGACGGCGCGCGTCCCCCGGCACGGGCGAGGTGTGCTTCGCCCCGAACGCACCACCGTTGGCGAGCGGATTCGCCGGCTCCCCGCCCGGCGCGCACCACGACGCGTCGGTCTCGAGGTAGGCGGGATCGACCCAGCCGGTCTGCAACTCGACCGCCCAGTCTCCGTCGGGCAGGTCGACCGGCATGGTCGCGTCGATGGTGCTGCGGCGCCCCTGCACCTTGCCGACCTGACGGCGTGCCTCCGCCATCGTGGGGGCGACCTGCCAACCGGACGTGGCATCGACGACGCCGATCACCGCATCGTCGGAAGCCCCGTCATCGGCGAAGCCACCGCGTCCGAGGGCGATCTCGGGGGCGACTCGCTGTGGTTCGCCCCCCTCGATCGACGCCCGGCGTCCCGCAGCCGCGAGATCGCGGTCGTCGCTCGTCGGCGTCCCGTAGGCAGCGGCCGCCTCGACGATCGTCTGCCAGCCGGTGCACCGACACAGGTGGGCCGCGAGCGCTCGGTCGACGGCCGGCCGCTCGCCGAGGTCGCCGCCCTTGCGCCGCAGCCCTTCGAGACGCATCACGATGCCGGGAGTGCAGAACCCGCACTGGCTCCCGCCCGTCGCGCAGAACGCCTCGCCCCAGGCCAGCGCGACCTCGGGCGCGAGGCCCTCGAGGGTGTCGACGCGACGATCGGCGATCCGACGCGCCGGCGTGACACAACTGACCCGCGGCTCCCCGTCGACGAGCACCGTGCAGCAGCCGCACTGGCCCTGGGGGCTGCAGCCGTCCTTGACCGACGTCAGCCCGAAACCGTCCCGAAGGACGTCGAGCAGCGAGCAGCCGTCGTCAGCGACCTCGACCTGGTCGCCGTTGAGCTGGAATTGCACGGAGAGGTTTCGTCAGCGAATCAGCTGAAGGACGAGCCGCAACCGCAGGTCTTCTGCGCGTTGGGGTTGTTGATCTCGAACCCCGACTTCTCGAGGCTGTCCTTGTAGTCGAGCTCGGCGCCGGTGAGGAGCTGGGCGCTCGACGGATCGACGACCACCTTCACGCCGTCGAACTCACTCGACAGGTCGTCGGCGGCGATGTCGGTGTCGAAGAACATCTCGTAGGAGAAGCCCGAGCAGCCACCGGGGCGAACGGCGACACGAAGGGCGAGGTTCTCCTCGCCTTCCGACTCGATGAGCTGACGAACCTTGACTGCCGCTGAATCGGTCAGAGTGATCATGTGCTGGGCCTCCTGATGACGTGACGCAACCGTGAGTGTACCGCCCGAACGGCGATCCACCCAGAGCGCCCCGTGCAACAACGTGCCCCGAGGCCCTATTCCACCACCACCCGTGGCACATGCCCGCCGGGGCCTCGGCGCCCGGCCGCCGTAGAATGGCGACGTGAGCGAACCGACCCTCCCCACGAGCGAGGACGTCATCGGGCTGCTGCGCGGTGTCATCGACCCCGAGCTCGGCTCCGACATCGTGACGCTCGGCATGGCGAAGGGCGCAACGGTGTCCCCCGACGGCTTCGTTCGCATCACCGTGGCGCTCACGACGGCCGGGTGCCCGCTGCGGGCACAGATCCAACGCGACGTCCGCGACCGTGTCGGGTCCCTCCCCGGCGTCACGAAGGTGAAGATCGACTGGACCGAGCTCACGGCCGAGGAGAAGGCCACCACCATGGCCACCGCCCGCCGAAACATCGCCGAGCGCGCTCCTGTGACCGCCATCCCCGCCACCACCAAGGTGCTGATGATCGCATCGGGAAAGGGCGGTGTCGGCAAGTCGTCGGTCACCGTCAACCTGGCCACGGCGCTCGCCGCGACCGGTTTCAAGGTCGGCGTGATCGATGCCGACATCTGGGGCTTCTCCGTCCCACGAATGCTCGGCGTCGATGGCCGCCTCGAGGCAGGCGAGGCCGACGGCCGCATCGCGCCGCACCGTCAGACCGTTGGTCGTGGTGAGCTGCGCATCGTCTCGATGGGCTTTCTCGTCGACGACGAGGAAACCGCGCTCATGTGGCGCGGCCTCATCCTCCAGCGGGCCGTCCGGCACTTCCTCGAGGACGTCGACTGGGGCCATGACCTCGACTACCTCCTGATCGACATGCCCCCGGGCACCGGCGACGTGCAGATGGGGCTCGCCAAGCTCCTGCCCCGGGCCGAGATGATCGTCGTCACGACGCCGTCCCTCAGCGCGCAGAAGGTGGCCGTACGCGCCGTCAACATGGGACGTCAGAACTACCTGCGCATCATCGGCGTCGTCGAGAACATGAGCGAGTTCGTCACGCCCGACGGAGAGCGCTTCGCGATCTTCGGTACCGGCGGCGGTCAGCGGCTGGCCAAGACGATCGGTGCGCCGCTGTTGGCGCGTATCCCGATCGAGAACGCCGTCGCCGAAGGCGGCGACACCGGCACACCGATCGCCCTCGGTGACGGCGCTGCCGCCGAGGCGTTTCGCGAACTCGCCCACCTGTTGTCGACCGACATCGCGCCCCCGGTCGACCTGGCCGGCTGCTCGGTCCGATTGCTCGACGCCGTCAATGCTGCGCTCGACGCGCACGACAGTGGAGCGAACGACTCCGACGACGACACGAAGGTCGCCAGCCCCGTCGCCGGCGGCTGACACCGTCGGCCGTCCAGCCGCCCGTCAGTCGAGGCGTTTGGACGTCAACGCGTCGTACGAACCGTCGCCGGGCAGCACGATGCGGAGCCCGTGGTCACCGTCGACGATCGTTGGCAGGATCGGCTCGATGTGGGCGATCTCCGACGCGTGCCGGACGATCTGCTCCGCCGTGTCGAACCGACCGAGCGCCTCGAGGCTCCGCACCGTGGGGAAGATCAGTTCGAACTCGCCGCGGGCGTGACGGTCGAGCGCCTCCGCCGGACGGATCCACAGGTTGGCGATCACTTCATGGTCGTCGTGCACCGGGTTCTGCCACTCGGGCGGGTGCGCGATGAAGAAGCGGGTGTCGTAGCGGCGGGGCGCACCCAGAGGCGTGACCCAACGACTGAAGTAGTGGATCCGGTCGGTGGCGAGCCGGAGCCCCTCGGATCGGGCGATGTCGACCAGCGACACCTCGCCGGCGTCGACCGCTCGACGGTGTTCGACGAAGCGCTCGTTGACCGTCGGGTCGTCGAAACGGACCATCTGATCGTTGTCGTCGACCGCCAACAGCAGGCCGGCCTCCTCGAACGACTCCCGGATCGCCGCCACCCAGTACGCGAGGCCGCCGGACTCGATGCCGAGGAGGGCGGACGCGTCGGCGTCGGCACGGCCGACGCACACGTCGCCCACCTCCGCAGCACCGTCACCGGCGTCCACCCCGCCACCCGGGAAGACGTAGGCACCACCGACGAAGTCGGAGTTGAGGTTGCGCCGGAGCATGAACACCTCGACACCGTCCACGCCGTCGCGAACGAGCATCACCGTGGCGGCGTCGCGGATCGGCACCTCCTCGGGTCGATCGACATCGAGGTGCATCTTCACGCAGGCCACTCCCGCGGCGGCTCGATCTCGGCGATCGTCTCGTCGAGGAACACCTCCTCGGCATCGAGGTCGATGATGTCGTCGTCGCGATTCGAGCGCCGGGTGCCGCCCGGGCCGAACCCGGGGCCGCCGAACCCGCCGTAGCTCATGGGGTCGCCGAACCCGAACACGGTCGTTGTGGTCCGGGCGCGGCTGACCTGGGCGGCGATGCGACGCTGGAAGTGGTCGGTTGCACGGACCCGCACGAGCCGTCGTACCGGTGGCAGCGCGAGCGCCATGGCCGCGACGTCGGTGACGAACCCGGGCACCAGCAGCAGGACGCCGGCGACGACAACGAGGCAACCGTCCAGCACCGACGACGTCGGCATCTGGCCGGCGCGCACACCGGACATGACGCGACGCCACGTTGCCGTGCCCTCCCGCTTGACGACCCACGCCCCGACGGCGCCGGCCAGCACGATGGCGAGCAGCGCGACCTCCCACGAGAGGGCATTCGAGACGGCCACCATGACTGCAATCTCGATGACTCCCATGAGGAGCAGGCCCAGGATCACGACGAACACGGGCAAATGGTACTGCTCGATGTCGGACCGCTCGCCGCGCCGCCGCGGCGCGTTCTCAGCTCGACGGAGGTCAGGAGACGCGAGCGGAGCGAGCTTCGAGGATGACCCGACGCTCGTTCTCGTTCAGTCCGCCCCAGATGCCGTGGGGCTCACGGATCTCGAGTGCGTAGTCGAGGCAATCGGTCGCCACGCAGCACCCGGAGCAGATCTCCTTGGCGCGAAGTTCGCGCTCTGCCCGCTCGTGCTTGCGTTCGAACTGCGGCGGCGGAAAGAACACGGTGGCGTGCGGCCCCCGACAGGCCCCCCGGTGCTGCCAGGATTCGAATGAAGGTTGTGCGCTCAAGTTTCCCCCTTGTGCTTCGCGCCGCACCATAGGGCGCAATTTCGCGAGGGAACAAGGACTAATTTGCGAGCGATCTGCTAGCTATCGGAAGCGGATTTCCGACGGCCGCCACGCTGCTCGCGGTAGTCCTTCGCACCACCCTCGAGCGGTTCGATCTCGAGGGTCAGCCCGTCGATTGCCACGACCCGCATCGCCTCACCGGCGAGCACCGGCGTGGCGCGGTTCGTGAGGGCTCGCCACTGTCCACCGTCGATCTCGACCGTGCCCTCGGGATCGACGTCGGTCAGCGCCGCGCCCTCTCGTCCGATCATCCAGTCGCGGCCGAGTGTCGGAGTGGCGAACCGGGAGCGGACCATGGCGGGCATGCCCGACAGCATCGCTACCGCCATGCCGCCGATACCGGCGATGAGCGCGAGCCAGGGCGCACGGAACCCGTCGAACAGGAAGACCGAACCGACGGTCCACGAGACGAGTCCGATGCCGGTCCACGTTCGTGGGATGGCCGTCTGGATGTCGATCGCGAACGCGAACGCCGAGAAGAGGCACAGGGCCAGCGCCCAGGGTCGCACCGGGATCTCGGCCAGGCCGTATGCCGCCATCACGGCGGAAGCGGCTCCGACCACGCCGGCGACACCCACGCCGGCGGTGAAGAACTCGAAGAGCAGCAGCCCGATGGCGATACCGAGTGCAAGGTAGGCAACGCCCGGGCTCGCCGCGGTGTGCAGCAGCTGGATCGTGACCGGCAACTTCTGCGTGACACCGTCGACGGCGATCTCCCGCTTGTCGCGGCCCTCGTCGTCCTTCACCTGCTTGAACGGCATACCCTCGATGCCCAACACATGGTCGCCGAGCGTCGGGTCGATCCGGTCGACGATCCCGGCCTTGGTGGCGGCCTTCTCGTCCAGCACCTTCGTGCGCAGGCGAGCGAACTCCGACGCCGGGTCGTCCACCGGCGAGTTGGCGAGGCGGGGATCACCGACCTCGCCGATGTCGGTGTTGGGCGCCATCGTCGACGGCAGCGCCGTGACGAGTTCAGCCGCACCGCCGAATGCCTGCGCGCCCGAGGGGCCGACCCAGATGCTCACGGGCACCTCGGCCGTCTCGAGACGATCGACGAGCTGCTGGAGCACCGACGCCTCGACGACCGAGCCGGGGCTGTCGAGCACGAGGATGACCGCCCGATAGCCCTCGACCGCCTCCGCCTCGCTGACCGCGCGTTCCATGAAGTCGACGTTGATCTCGTCGATGAACCCGTTGACCGTCACGGCGCGGACGCAGCCCTTGGGATTGGGGCAGGTAGCCTCGGTGTCAGCCGACGCCGGGGTCGCGCCGATCAGCGTGAGCGTGCCCGCAATGGTTGAGATCAACGCCCATCTGACTATCCTGCGCACCCGAAGGCCTCCGGAGGAGAAAAGTGGATCCTGCGCAGTTTCTCACTGCACCACGGGTGACCATCGTTGCCGGGAAGGGCGGGGTCGGCAAAACGACCGTGACGGCGACCCTCGCGATGGCAGCGGCACACCTCGGGCTTCGCGCCCTCGTCATCGAGGTCGAGGGCAAGTCCGGGTTGCCCGCGCTGTTCGGCAAGGAGCGCCTCGACTACGAGGAACAGGTGCTCTTCACCGCCGACGGCCCCCACGGTGCCGGCGAGGTGCGAGCCCGCACGCTGACGCCCGACGAATCGCTCGTCGAGTGGCTCCGGGACCACGGGCTCAAGCGCATCTCGAAGCGGCTCGGCGAGAGTGGGGCCATCGAGCTGATCGCTACGGCGACCCCCGGGATCAAGGACGTCCTGATCCTGGGCAAGGTGAAGCAACTCGAGTCGAGGGGCGCCGCGGACGTGATCATCGTCGACGCTCCCGCCGCGGGCCACGCCATCACGTTCCTCAGCAGCGCCCAGGGCATGCTCGACGCTGTCACCGTCGGACCGATCGAGGCGCAGGCGCGTGAGGTGCGGAACCTCCTCACCGACGCCTCCCGGTGCCAGGTCGTGTTGGTGACCCTCCCCGAGGAGACACCCGTCAACGAGGTGATCGAGACGGCGTACAGCCTCGAGGACCGGATCGGCATCAAGCTGGGGCCGGTCGTCGTCAACGGCATCTACCCCGATCTGCCCGGCCTCGACGAGAGCCCGACGGCCGCTGCGGACGCCGAGGGGGTCGAGCTGTCGACGGAGCTGGCCGCGGCGCTCGATGCCGCCGCGACGTTCCGTCGCGACCGCCAGGAGCTGCAACGCCATCAGCTGTCCCGACTGGCGAAGGACCTGCCGCTCGATCAGGTGCGCCTCCCGTTCGTGTTCCGGTCGGACCTCGGCCTCGAGTCGCTCCGGGCGTTGAGCGAGTCGCTCGTCGAGCAGCTCGGCCGCCTCGACTCGGTCGGATCGCCGTCATGACCGAGACCACCGCGCCGATGGAACGCCTGGCGGCCGAGGCCTCGATCCTCTTGTGCTGCGGCTCCGGCGGGGTCGGCAAGACCACCACGGCAGCAGTGGTCGCCCTCGAGGCCGCCCGCCTCGGACGGCGCGCCGTCGTCGTCACGATCGATCCGGCCAAACGACTCGCCGACGCGTTGGGCCTCGGCGAACTCACGAACACTCCGTCGTTGATCGACGGCCCGTGGCCCGGTGAGTTGTCGGCGCTCATGCTCGACACCGAGTCGACGTTCAACGGGCTCGTCGCCCGCTACGCCGGCTCCGCCGACCAGGCCGAGAAGATCCTCTCCAACCGTTTCTACCGCAATATCTCCGGCGCGCTCTCGGGAACCCAGGAGTACATGGCGACCGAGAAGCTCTACGAATTGTCGAGCGACGGGGAGTTCGACCTCATCGTGGTCGACACCCCGCCGACCCGGAACGCGCTCGACTTCCTCGAAGCACCCGGTCGGCTGGCCAAGTTCCTCGGCCACCCCCTGTACCGCATGGTGACCGCTCCGACCCGCGGCATCGTCAAGGCCGTCAACATGGCCGCGCAACCCGTCCTTCGGAGCGTGGGCAAGATCGTCGGTGGCGAGGTCATCGCTGACGCCATTGCGTTTTTCGCCGCGTTCGACGGCATGGAGGAGGGGTTCAAGCAACGAGCGCAGATGGTCGAGACCCTGCTGGCCGACGATCGCACCGCCTTCGTGCTGGTCGCATCACCTCGGCGCGACACGGTCGAGGAGGCCGCGTACTTCGCCGACCGTCTCGCCGACATGCAGCTCCCGGTGCGGGCCGTCGTTGTCAACCGCATCTACCCGTTCCTCGGCAGCGGCCTCGCCGACGAACTCGCCGTGGCCGCCACGTCGGCCGACGCCGACGGCCCGCTCGCCGACCACCTACGCAACCTCGCCGAGCTCGACGACATCGCCCGCGCCGAACGCGAGCACCTGGCGCCGCTGGCCGAACGCGTTGCCCCCGCGCCGCTGGTGGAAGTACCGCTGTTGCCCTTCGAGGTGCACGACCTCACGAGCCTCACCGCGCTGGGCGACTACCTCTTCGGTCGGGCCTGACCATCCGGCCCGAATCGGGGCCAGTCGGGTTCAGGAGCTCGGGGTTGCGAGCTCCGCGTGGGCATCGTCGACGAGCGCCACGACCGTGACCATCCGATCGAACCGGGTGGTGTGGAGCAGGCGCAGGACCGCAGGACGATCGCACACGACGACGACTTCACCCTCGGCCTCGCGGATCTTGCGGATGCCGCCGATGAGCGCACCGAGCCCTGCCGAATCCATGAAGGGGACACCGGACAGATCAATGATCACCGCGGCATCACCGGCGAGACCACCCAAGTGCTCCCGGAAGTCGGCGACGCTGAAGGCATCGAGCTCGCCGACGGGCCGGCAGATCGTTGCCGCTTCCTCTCGAACCACCTCGACGTCGACCACCGTTTGCTCCTTCCGGCCCTCTCGGGATCCGGCGCTTCCAGCCGGACTGCCCGGCTCATACCCACGTTATGTCCGGGGCGAGCCACATGGTACCGACGCACCCCCGACAATCAACATCAGCTCCCCCGAACCGGGCAGCACGGTCGGTTGGGGCGGGGGGCACGACCGAAGTACCCTTCGGACGTGCGAAACGTGCTGCTTGCCACCGACTCCGACGAGGTGTTCATCGAGATCGACGCCGCCCTCGGGTCGGCGGACACCCAGGTGCACCGGATCCGGGCCGGCCGTGAGGTACGGGCCGCGGCGATCGAGCTCGATCCCGACCTCGTGATCCTCGACCTGCAGATCGGTTCGATGGGCGGCATCGCCGCCTGCCTCGATCTCCGCCTCGAGGAGGGTGCCGGTCGCCTCGATCCGCAGTCGGTGCTCCTGTTGCTCGACCGCGACGCCGACGTCTTCATGGCACGGCGCTCGGGGGCTGACGGTTGGCTCGTCAAGCCGCTCGACGCCCGCCGCATCACCGCCGCCACGACCGCCGTCATCGCCGGCGACTTCTTCGCCGAGGGGCCCGAACTCGTCGAGACCTGAGACCCCGGACCGCCCTACCGGGGCCGCCGTGCGAATCGCATTGCGGCCGAGGGGCACCGAGGCGGTAACATCGCCTCTCCACGGGTTGTGGCTCAGCTTGGTAGAGCGCTGCGTTCGGGACGCAGAGGTCGGGAGTTCAAATCTCCCCAACCCGACTGCGAGGACCGCTCGAGGTCGTCGTGAGAGTTCGGCGCCGGGTTGGCGTTTCCGCATCACGGAGACCCGTCAGGGCGTCGGATGGCTGCTCCGTCTGCAGCACGGACCAGCCCGAAGCGCCGCCGCGATGGGTATTTTCGCCCCCAATTGGTTAGGTACTTTGACCTTTCTGCCGATAGGCAACCATGCCGATCTGCGCCTCGAACCCCCGACGTGGGCAGCGCGCACATCGACGGCGTGCCCGGCCCCACCGGCGCGTTGGTGAACGGGGCGCCACCCTGGTCGAAGGGGCCCTCGTCGCTCCCCTGTTCTTCCTCCTGATCTTCTCGATCCTCGAGTTCGGCCTCGTCTTCCGGCAGTACCTCACGATGTCGACCGCCGACCGAAACGGCACCCGCGCCGCGAGCGCCGCCGGCAACGCTGCTCAGGCCGACTACGTCACGCTGCAGGCCATCAAGAAGTCGTCGACCGCGATCAAGACGAGCGAGATCACCGCAATCGTGATCTTCAAGGCCTCCGGTCCAGCTGCATCGATCAACGACGTCGCGCTCCAGGCGTGCCTGACGGCATCGGTGGCCGGGGTCTGCAACCGGTACACGGCGGCCGACCTCGCCCGTCCCGTCGGCGACTTCGGCAACTGCTCGCTCGGCAGCGCCTCCCCCGACCGATTCTGGTGCCCGACCACTCGCGTCGTCGCGGCGTCGGGACCACCCGACTACATCGGCGTGTACATCGCGACCCGGTATCAGGCGGTGACGAAGATCTTCGGCAAGTCCTACAACCTGTCCGAACAGACCGTGTACCGCATGGAAGCGCAGACGCGATGATGCGGCGACGCCGACGGAGCGAACGCGGGGCGAACTTCGTCGAGATGGCCCTCGTGGTCCCACTGCTCCTGACGCTGATGCTCGGGATCTTCGAGGTCGGCATGATGTTCCGCAGCGACATCGCGATCGCCAACGCGACCCGGACCGCGGCGCGAACCGGCAGCACCGCCGGCAAGGCACCCACCGCCGACTTCCAGATCCTCAGCTCGCTCAGCGCAGCACTCGGCAGCGTGAAGAACGCCACCGTGAACTACGTCGTCATCTACAAGGTGACGGGGTCGACCAACGCCGTTCCCGCAGCCTGCACCAGCGCGGCCGCCATCGCGGCCCACGGCAACGCCGCCAACTTCTGCAACACCTACAGCGCCGCCGACCTCTCGGCGATCCTGGCGAACCCAGTGTCCGCACAGACCAGCTACGGCGGCAGCTGCGCCGGCGCCGGCAAGGACACCAAGTGGTGCCCGACCACCCGCGTGGTGGACCAGGGTGCGACCAACGGGCCCGACTACCTCGGTGTCGCCATCTCCCTGACCGTGCCCACCTTCACGCGGCTCGTCGGCACGACCAAGACCTTCAACGACCGCTTCACCATGCGTCTCGACCCGTCCGGACTGGGATGACGAACGCAACCGCCACCCCCACGCCCCGCGTCGGTCGCTCGTCGGAGCACGGCTACGTGCTCATGACCTGCGCCCTGGTGCTGGTGCCACTGCTCATCGTCGCCGGCATGGCCATCGACTTCGGAGGCAACTACTGGCAGGGCGTCAAGATGCAACGCGCCACCGACGCCGCCGCGCTGGCCGGGGTCGTCTGGCTCCCCGACCTCACCAAGGCGACCCAGGTCGCGAACGACGCCATGACCAAGAACGGCTGGGCGAACGGCGGCGGCAACACCGTCACCATCACCCAGGTCGGTGCTCGCCGACTGAAGGTTTCCCTCACCGCCCCGGCGACCGGCTACCTCGCCGCCAAGCTCCTCAAGACGAACTACAACATGACCCGCTCGGCCACCGCCGAGTACCTCCAGGCGATTCCCATGGGCAGCCCCATCGCCTCCTTGGCGAACGACCCCGAGTCGGCCGCCGCACCACCGCAGATCTGGCTCAACCAGTCCGGATCGGGTTCGACCAAGAACAACGGCGACGAGTTCACCTCAGGCGTCTGCGGGACCTCCGGCAGCGGGTTCAGCTCCGGGTGCACCGGGTCGGTGAACAACGAGATCAGCGATGACGGGTACATCTACGTCACCCGGGTCTCGGCCCTCGGAAGCGGACCGCTCAAGATGCAGGCGTTCGACCCGGCGTTCATCTACACCGACGACAACTGCGGTACGAACTCCTACTCGGGAGGCGAGGAGACCACCCTCATCGCCCAGTACTCCGGTGGACCGGTCGCCGACGCCAAGGCCGCGCAGCGCTACGACTACTCCAACAAGGCGTACTGCCCCGGCGACCAGCGCATCAACAGTCTCAGCAACGTCACGACCACCTTCATCGTCCGCGCCCCCGACACCACCCCGACCGACATGACAGACAACCCCGCGATCTGCGCCATCAGCTTCTCGCCTTACACCTCCGGGTACTTCTCGAAACTCGACCAGACCCAACCGGGGTGGAACTCGAACCAGGGGCTCGAGAACCTGCCCTTCTGGAAGATCTTCCGACGTTGGGTCGACATCTGCACGATCTCGTCGCCGGTCGTCGGCGACTACGTCACCCAGATCACCACGACGGCCGACCAGTCGAGTCCGCAGTTCTCCACGACCGCCTCGCTGAGCCCATCGCTCGGTGCCGGCAGTCTCGAGCAACGCGACCCGGGCATCGTCACCGGCGGACACAACCGGTTCGCGCTGCGCTCGGGGTTCGGGGCGAGTGTCAACGGCACCGGCGTGTCGGTGTTCGCCGGTGGCCGGCTGCCCATCTTCGTCAACCAGAACACGTCGTCGGCGACGTTCTACCTGGCGAAGATCCAACCGCAGTACGCCGGCGCGACGCTCTCGCTCCAGTTCTTCGACATCGCCGACACCGCCGGTTCGGCGACGATGACGGTGCAGCCACCGACCGACAGCAACTACTCGACGTTCCCCTCGTGTGCCTTCGTGAAGGACGCCTCGCCGCCGACCGCAATCTCGTCGTCGGGCTGCTCGGTCTCGGGCCTCACCAGCGCCCAGTACGACGCCCGGATCATCACGCTCACGCTGGTCGTCCCGACCGACTACACGTGCAACACGTCGGTCGCCACGGGTTGCTGGCTCAAGGTGAAGCTCGACTTCACCGGCGCTCCCGCCGACACGACCACCTGGTCGGCATCGCTCCTCGGTGATCCCGTCCGGCTGGTCGAGTGACCCTGCCGACAGCGGAACCGATCACGCCATCAGCACCGTGTGCATCGCCAACGCAAGGCCGATGCCGCGGAAATCGACCGTGCTCCCCTCGCCCATCCGGTTCATCGCGTACGCGAACGTGACGTTCGCATCGAGGTCGTTCAACACGATCGAGCCGCCCCAGCCGCCCCAGTAGCAGGCGCGCGGGTTGGGGCTGACCGGCAGCTCGGGCCCGTTGATGCCGTAGCCGACACCGAGGCGGAGCGGCACCGCCTGCACGAGGTCGACACCACAGGCCTGCTCCTCGAACAGCGCCTCGATCCCGGCCTCCGACAGGAACCGGTGGCCGTCGAGCACCCCGCCGTTCGACACGATGCTCTGGACCCTCGCCATCGACCGGGCGTT
>CALMLJ010000058.1 GCA_937868025.1 uncultured Acidimicrobiaceae bacterium | reverse complement strand
CGTCGCCGTGGCCCGCCGAGGACGCCGGGCCGACGCGCCCGGGCTGCAACCCCGACGTCGGTGGGCCGTCGTTCGGGTCGGCCCCGCCAGCTGTCGTCTTTCGGGAGGCGATCGCGTCCACGATGGTCGTGCTCCGCGACCCCGGCGAGGTGTACGTGCTCTGCCACTCGGTCGGCCCCGACGCGGTCGGCTGGGTCGAGCGCATCGATCCGATCACGCTCGAACCGGTCGCCCGTTCCGCCGACCTCCCGGCCGGGCCGGTGTGGCCGGGCGGTCTCGCGGCGCATGCCAACGGCTCGCTCTATGTCGTGTTCGGGCGGTACGCCCACCGGCTCGACGCCGATCTCGCGGTGCTGGCGTCGTGCCGACTCCCGCGCGATCGGCCCTACAACAGCTTCGTCGTCCTCGCCGACGGTCACCTCGTGACGAAGGACTTCGGCGGGGTGCTCCCGGGGGAGGACCCCGATCGAGTCGCCCAACCGTGCGAGCTGGTCGTGCTCGAGCCGGATCGTCTCGACATCGTGGAGACCGTGGAGTTGGCCGAGCCGTCGATCGCCCGACTCTCCTCCGACGGCGACACGGTCGTCGTGGTCGGTGTGTCACGGCTCGTGCGGGCGGCGTGGGACGGCGAGCGGCTCACCCCCGACGAGGCGTTCGACGGGCGCTACCTGCAGGTCGACGGCCAGACATATGGCTGGGATCCCGTCATCGCGCTCGGCGCGGCGTGGTTCCTCGACAACGGGTTCGGCAGCGAGCGGTATGCCGGCACCTTCCGCGGTCAGGGCGTCAACGCCGCCCCGCTCCATCTCGTTCGGGTCGACCTCGACACCGGGGCGGCGACCTTGACCGAGGTGTGTGGGCTCCCCGACGGGGTCATCGCCAACCCGCCGCTCATCGACGTCGGCCGTCGCATCGCGGTCGCCTACGACAGTGGCAACGGCGTGCTCGCGGCGTTCGACATCGCCGAGGACGGTTCGACGGCGTTGCGGTGGCGGCATCGGCAGAACCATGCCTGCCACCCGTTGCTCTTCGCCGATACCGGGGAGCTGCTCACCAACGATCACGACGCCGAGCGGATGGCCGACCAGCTCGTGGTGCGCGACATCGCGACGGGCGACGAGGTGGCCCGAGTCGATTCGGGCAGCATCGTGCAGTCGGTGCTCTTCCCCACCGTGGGGTGGGACCGCGACGTCTACACCTGCTCGTTCGCCGGCATCACGCGGATGAGCGTGGTCGGGTCCTTGGACTCTGTCGTGGCGGGGTGATCTCGATGACGATGCAGTCATGGCAACGATCACCGTGGGAATGGACGAATCGGACTGCGCCGCGGAGGCGCTGCGCTGGGCGGTCGCAGAAGGTGAAGCGAGAGGCTGGCCCGTCCGAGCCGTCATGGCGTGGACGTTCCTCCGGCAGCACCACGTCGACCGGACCCAGACGCACGACCCGGAGTACTCCGAGACCGACGCAATGCTCGCGTTGCAGGAGTACGTGACCGACGCCGTCGGTGCCGACGCTGCGGCCTCGATCGTGATGGAGGTCGAGGCCGAGCGTGCGGCCGTGGTGCTCGTCGAGGCGGCGGCCGACTCGTCGCTCCTGGTCGTCGGCTCGCACGGCTATGGCGGTTTCGCCGGGCTCTTCATGGGGTCGGTGAGCCAGGAGTGTCTGCACCACACAACGGTGCCGCTCGCCATCATCCGGGGTGCCGAGAAGCGCAGCGCCCGCGACGGCGACCCCATCGAGGTGAAGGCGGGCAAGGTCGTCGTCGGTGTCGACGGTTCCGACACGTCGCGCCGTGCCCTCGACTGGGCGCTCGACGAGGCCCGCGCTCGCGGCGGATGGGTCGAGGTCGTCCACAGCTGGATGCTCCCGGCCTCCTACGGCTACCCGACCCTGGTCGTCCCCGACCTGTCGATCTACGAGGAGGCCGCCGAGGCGGTCGTCGCCGAACTCCTCGACCACGCCGACACCTCGGGCATGTCACGGCCGATCTCGAAGGTCATCGTCGGCGGTACGTCGACGTCGGGGCTGCTCGCCGCCCGCTCCGCGGATGCGGAGCTCCTCGTCGTCGGCTCGCGTGGCATCGGTGGCTTCGCCGGCATGGTGGTCGGATCGGTCGCACACCATCTGGCCCACCACGCGACCTGCCCGCTCGTCGTCCTGCCTGCCTCCGATGCTCCTCATTGATCCTCGCCCCGTCCTCGGCGGCGTGGTCTCGGCGCTCCGTGCCGGCTTCGGGCGCGATCTCGAGGCGGCGACGCTGTCGGCCGCCGAGGCCGCGGGACTGGTCACCGATCGGGTCGGCGAGATCGTCGACGCCGACGACCTCGAGCACCTTCCCGGCGTCGCCCAGCGGTACCTCCGGTTCATGGGCGTCG
>CALMLJ010000057.1 GCA_937868025.1 uncultured Acidimicrobiaceae bacterium | reverse complement strand
CGACGCGGTCGAGTCCGAACGCCCCCCGGGTCGCGGCGATGTTGTCCTTGATGTACGGCGCCTCGAGGGCCGACTGCTTCGAGTCCACCTTCAGCTTCTGCAATGCCGCCGGGTACACAGTGCCCGCAACGATCGCCATCAGCAGCCACAGCGCGAGGCCGATCATCGGGAGGCCCCATCCCCGCCGCCGGATGTTGGCGACGAACATCGCAGCGACCAACACCGCAATGAGGACGAGCAGCAACCTCGCCGGCAGGGTCGCCTTCACGTCGGTGTAGAGGGCACCCGTGACGACCCCACGATCGGACAACGTCATGCGGAACCGGTCGAGGTAGTAGTCGATCGCCTTCACCAGCGCGATCGAGGCCAGGAGGATCGAGAGATGCGCCTTGACCTTGATACCGGCGGCAGCGCCGGCTCCGGGGAGGTGCAGCGAGCCGGTGAGGTAGTGCGCCATGGCGACGAGCAAGGTGACGATGACGAGCGCCGCGAACGTCCAACCGACGAGGTAGGTGATGAACGGCAGCTTGAAGACGTAGAAGCCGAGGTCGACCTTGTTGAGCGGATCCTGCTGGCCGAAGCTCTGCCCGTACCGGAAGAGCACCCAGTTCTTCCACTGCGACGACGCCCCGACACCGGCGATCAGCGCGAAGCCGAGCGACACCGACAACCAGACGGCACGCTGCCGAACGCCGACGAGCTCGCGATACCGCTCGATCAGTTCGTCACCGGTACGGCGGGCGACCACTGCGGGAGCGATGCGATTGGCCACCAACAGGTTCGTGCCGAGGAGGGCGAAGAACGCCAGAGCGAACAGCAGCCCCATGATGCCCTGGTAGCCCCACTGGCGCTCCCAGGCCGCGGCCACGCGAAGCGAATCGAACCACAGGAAGTCGGTGTAGACCCGAGCCAGCCCGCGGAGCGAGAAGAGGAGCACCACGAACGCCACCGCCACGGCGATGAGCACGGAGCGGCCTCGCCCCGAGACTCCCCAGCGGACGCGGCGACGTGGCAGGTCCTCTGGGTTACGCATCAGGCCGAGCGTACTAAGGGACGGGCACCAACAGACACCGGCACCCGGGGTGCGCCGGTGGGCAGATGTCACCCGTGGGGAACTCGTGGCCGACCGTCACCGGGCCGGCGAGCTGGTTGTCCTCACCGTCAGGACACGGCAGCCCCCCGTGATCGACCATCCAGCACAGCTGTTGGTCGGGGGACGCCGCCGCCATCACGCCGCGGCTGAACCCCAGCGTGGCGATGTCGCCGGACAGTTCGCCGATCCGATCGTTGCGCCACTCCCGGTAGGTGGCGCGCAATCGGTCGACCAACTCGTTGCGGTCGGGTGACGTGTCATCGCTGTCGTCGACCACCCGGGCCAACTTGGCTCGGAGCGGATCGATCCCCCACTCCCCGACGGCGGCCAGCAACTCGTCGAGCGCTGCCTCGACCACGGAGTCGTCGAGCTCGTTGCCGATGGCAAGGAAGTCGGCACCAGCGGCGAGCACTTCCCGGAGGTCCTTGTGGATCGCGGCTCGGTAGGCCTCGATCTGGGTGTCACGGCTCGGGAGCAGATCGTCGGAGCCCTTGAGCTTGCGGTTCCGGCGAACGAGGTCGAGGACCTCGTTCTCCTGGTCGGTCACCACCCGCCGGACGCGTCGGCCGAGGGCCTGGGCAACGTCGCCGAGGAGGGCGTCGCGCTGGTCCAACATCGCCTGTTGCGCCGCTGCCCCAGCGTCGTCGAGTAGGTCGATGTCGTCGGCCACGTCGGTCACGTCGGTGCCGCCGGCAACCGACCGCTCGGCCTCGACCGCACTGAG
>CALMLJ010000056.1 GCA_937868025.1 uncultured Acidimicrobiaceae bacterium | reverse complement strand
GAATGGATCTCGCCGTCACCGTTGGCGATGACGTCGACCTTGCCCGCCACCACGAGACCCATGGCGCGTCGCAGGGGAATGACGTGCAGTGGTTCGAACGATGCGTTGAGCAACAACACCGCCACGGCGCGCTCCTTCCTGTGACGTCAGAGCATCGTCCTCCGAGGAGGGGTCCTGGGCAACAGAATTACGCGTGAACCGGCGGCGCGCACGGCATCCCGCCTCACGCTCGGACGAGTCGGAGCCTGCGGCCACCGTCGGGACGCGTCGACCGTTCGGCGACGAGCCCGCTGCGGCGCACGGCGTCGTCGAGCAACGCGTCGACCAACGCCGGGTCCGCCGGACGGCCTTCGACCGTCGGGGACGTCGGCACGTCGACGACCCGGTGGCCGTCGGGTTCGCCGGACAGTTCGGAGGCAGCGACGGCGATCGCGTCGAACACCGTGGCGAGATCGTCGGGGTCGGCGCCGGTCGTTGCACCCGATTCCGTCGGGCCGGCGTCGGGGTCGACACGGCCCAGGAGCTCTCGGCGCTCGGCGAGCGTCGCCTTGATCCGCCGGTAGCCGAACGGCGACACGATCAGCAGGGCGATGAAGAAGGACACGAACATCGAACTGATGCGGCTGTCCTCGACTGCCAGTACCGCTGCGATCACGGCGAAGATCCTACGGTGACGTCGATCTGAGCCCGAACCGACGCACGCCCTAGGCTGCCGGCCGTGCAGACCGATCCCACGAACACCGCCGCCGACACGACCGCGCTCGTCATCGACGAGGTGGAGCTCGAGCGTCTCGAACGTGATCTGGCCGACGCTGCGGACACGCTCGAGTCCATCGAGCGGATCACAGCGTCGGGCGCGAGCGGCGCCGAGACGGCATCGGCCATCCGCCAGTTGCTCGACGACGGTCGGTTCGACCTCACGGCAGGCTCCGACGACGGGTCAGATCTGGTCGGGGATGGTGACGTCGACACCGTGCAGGAGATCGACGCGGTCGCCGAGGTGCCACTCGCCGCGACGGAGCTCGATCCAGCGGGCACCGAGGTTGGACATGCGCTCGAAGGGAGCGCCGAATCGCCGCTCCACCTGGTAGATGAGGCCGCCGTGGGTCACGACGACCACGTCGAGGTCGACATCGCCGCGTTCCTCCCCGAGGCCGACGACGATCGTCCCGAGGGCTGACATCGCCCGCTCCTCGAGCACCTCGTCGTCCTCCCAGCCCGGCGGCCGGTCGCCGGCGTCGAGGTAGCCGGGGAACTGCTCTTCGATCTCGACGCGGGTGAGGCCCTCCCAGTCGCCGGCCGTCCGTTCGACCAGGCCGGGAAGCGAGACCACCGGACCCACCCCGATCTGTTCGGAGATGATCTCGGCGGTCACGCGAGCCCGTTCGAGCGTCGAGCTGAACACCGCGTCGACCGCGCCGATGGCGGCGCTCGCCTCAGCCGCCTGTCGGCGCCCGAGCGGCGTCAGCGGCGGGTCGGCCTGGCCCTGCCAACGGCCCATCGCGTTCCAGGTCGATTGTCCGTGCCGGACGAGGAGGAGGCGGGTCACAGGGGCCACGGTAGGGCGCGGACCGACGACTACGCTCATCCCGTGCCCACGCTGAGGTTGTTCGCCCAGGCCCGCGTCGCCGCCGGCACCGGCCGCGACGACCTCCCGGGCGACACCGTCGGCGAAGTTCTTGACCAAGCAATCGACCGGTACGGGTCCGGCTTCGCCGCGGTGCTCGACATCTCCAAGATCTGGGTCAACGGCGACGAGGCCGACCGCTCGACGGCGGTGGCCGACGGCGACGAGGTCGCTGTCCTTCCGCCGGTCTCGGGTGGGTGCGGCTGAGGTGGTGCAGCGCGTCCTCGACCTGGTCCGCACCTACGCCGTTCGCCAACCGGTGGGCGGCCCACGGCTGCGCCTCGGTGTCATCTGGTTCCTCGCGCTCCTGGTCGCCCTCGTCGTCGGGTCGTTCGCGATCACCGTGCTGTTCGGTCTGATCGCCACGATCGGCGGATTGCAGGTCGCCGGCCAGTGGAAGCACCGCAAGGTGGCGGTCAACCAGCTCGTCGCCGGTGGCGGTGCGGGGCTCATGGCGTTGGGAGCGTGGAGCAGCGTGCGCGCCGCCGCCGTCGCGATCGTGGCGATGGCGTTCGCCGCGCTCGTCCTCGGCACCGACAACGAGCTCGGCCGCTCGTCCTTCACGAAGGCGCGGTTGTCCACGACGCTGCCGGTGGCATCGGCGACCCTCCGATCGGGCCTGTTCCTCGGCCTCGCCGCTGCCGCGACGGTGCAGGTGCACCGCGTCGACCCGATGTCGTTCCTCTACCTGATGTCGGTCGCCTGCGTCTACGACTGCGGCGACTACCTGATCGGCAGCGGGAGCCGGAACCGGTTGGTCGGCCCCGTCGCCGGCCTGGTCGGGGTGCTCGTCGTGGTGATCGCGATGACGGCGATCAACCCGCCGCCGCTGCTCGACGACGGCGACGTCCGCAAGCTCGGCGTTGCCATGGCCCTCGCCTGTCCGTTGGGCCAGCTGCTCGGGTCGTGGACGCTCCCGTCGAGTCGGGCCAAAGCGCCCGCTCTCCGCCGCCTCGACTCGTGGTTGTTGACCGCCCCGGTGTGTCTCGTCGGGCTCTGGGCGCTGACCTGAACGACCGCGATGCCGGATTGATCGAGGTGGGTCATTCGGCTCAGGCTCAGGATTCGCGAGGATGTGCCGATGGAAGGTGAACCGATGCCCAACCCGTCCGGTCGACAGGAGACCCCCATCGTGATCACCGAACTCGACGAATTGCTGCTCGCGAACGACCTCGGGTCGCTGCAGAGCCGCCCGATCGAGGAGCTGCGCGCCCTGCGTGATCAGCTCGGTGAGATCGAAGCCGGGCTGTCGTTCGTCCGCCGCATGGCGCAAGGGCGACTCGACATCGTGCTCGCGGAGTTCCACGCCCGACTGCAGGGTCGAGCCGAGACGGCTCACGAGCTGGTCGGCCGCCTCCCGCAGGTGCTGTCCGGCCAGGCCCGTGGAACGGGACAACCCCGCGCCGTCCGCGAGGTCGAGATCCCCCAGTTCACCGAACAGATCCTCGCCGAGCTCGACCAGCTGCTCCACCCGACCGATCTGACCGCCATCGAAGGGCTCGGGGTCGACGACCTCGATTCGGCCGCCCAGCGGGTCAGCTCGTTCGAACGCTCGCTCTCGGTGAAGCGGAGCGAGGTCCACCGCCTCATCGACGAAGTCCAAGACGAGATCATCGGGCGGTACCGCAGCGGTTCGGTCTCCGTCGACGACCTCCTGAAGGGGTAGCGCAGACGTCTCGTCGGTGACTCCGGATGTTGTCGGCTTCGCCGACGAACGAACGGTCCTGTTGGGTCGGGCCGCCTTCGGCGTCCCTCCTGAAGGGGTAGCGCGAGCCGCGTTCCCCCGCAGGGCGATGATGCCCCAGCCCTGGGTTGTGCCGTAGCCTGATGCCATGAAGGACGAGATCGACAAGCGCTGGCATGACCTCGGTGAGTTCATCCGCGAGCAGCGCAACGTGGGCCAGATGTCGCTGCGCAAGCTCAGCGAGTTGGCCGGCGTGTCGAACCCCTACCTGAGCCAGATCGAACGAGGGCTCCGCAAGCCGTCCGCCGAGATCCTGCAGCAGATCGCCCGTGCCCTCGAGATCTCGTCCGAGACGTTGTACGTGCGTGCCGGCATCCTCGACGAGCCCGACGGCGTTCCGGACCTCATCGGCGAGATCCGGCGCGACCCGTTCATCGGCGAAGACCAGAAGAAGACGCTCGTGCGAATCTACGAGTCGTTCCGCCGCGAGAACGACGCCGGCGTCGCCGAAACCTGAGAGCGACGGATCACCACGGGAATCTCGGGTCGACGTGTGCTGTTGGGGTAGCTCGTGACTGCGGTGGCGATGCTCTCCCTGCATACCTCGCCGCTCGCGCAGCCGGGAGAGGGCGACAGCGGCGGTATGAACGTGTACGTCCGCGAGCTGGCGGCGTCCCTCGCCCAGGCAGGGGTGCCGACCTCGGTCTACGTTCGGCACTGGCGCGAGGGCCTGGCCCCCCGTGTGTCGGTGGAGCCGTTGTTCGAGGTCGTGCACGTGCCGGTTGGCCCCTACGACCTCGCCAAGGAGCAGTTGCCGGCGGTCGCCGACGAGTTCGCCGACTGGGTGGGCGCTGACATCGAGGCCCGAGGCGACGTCACGGTGCTGCACGCCAACTACTGGCTCTCCGCTGTCGCCGCCCACCGGCTCAAGCACGAGCTCGAGCTGCCGCTCGTGACCACGTTCCACACGTTGGCCCAGGTCAAGACCGCGACCGGCGACATCGAACCGGGCCAGCGGGCCGAGGCCGAGCGGGTGGTCATCGGGTGCTCCGATGCCGTGTGTGCGTCCAACGGGGTCGAGGCCGATCAGCTCATCGACTTCTACGGCGCGGATCGCGGCCGCATCGAGATCGTTCCTCCCGGCGTCGACCACGCGTTCTTCGCCCCGGGCGATCGCCGTGGAGCCCGGTGGGCCCTGGGCCTCGGTGCGGAGCCGGTGCTCCTGTTCGTGGGTCGAATCCAGCCGCTCAAGGGGCTCGACGTTGCGGTCGCCGCACTGGGTGCGATGCGGTCGCAGACAGCGACGCTGGTCGCCGTCGGTGGGCCGTCGGGTGCCGAGGGCGACGCCGAACTGGCGCGGATCCAGGCGATGATCGGCGAGCTGGGCCTCGACGCCCGGGTGCGTCTCGTCGCACCACAGCCCCACCACATGCTGTCGACCTACTACCGAGCGGCCGATGTCTGCGTCGTTCCGAGTCGGTCCGAGTCGTTCGGGCTCGTCGCTGCCGAGGCGATGGCCTGCGGAACTCCCGTGGTCGCGACGGCGGTCGGCGGTCTCACGACGTTGGTCGACGACGGCGTCACCGGGCTGCTCATGCCCAACCGTGATCCGAACGCCTGGGCTGCAGCGCTCGACGGGCTGATCGAGCACCCGTTGCGTCTCGCGGCGATGTCGGCCGCAGCGGCCGAGCGCGGCCGCGGATACACCTGGTCCACGACGGCGGCCCGCCTCCGCCGGGTGTACTCCGACCTGTCGCGCTCGCGGGTCCCCGCAACGTGTGGAGTCGTGGGATGAGCATCGACGAGGAGATGCCGGCGAGCACTCCCGAGGAACTGGCGCGATTGGCCGACCTGATCGACGCATGGGTGCAGCGGCAGGTCGACGAACCGTGGGTCGCCCACGTCGAACGGGGCGAGGGCTCCGAGCCCCGGTGGTTCATCCGGGTCAACGGCGAGGAGAAGTCCGTCTTCTCGATCTGGTTCATGCTCCGGCAGCGGTCGCTGTTCGTCGAGACCTACGTGCTGCCCGCCCCCGAGGAGAACGCCGCCGCGGTCTACGAGTACCTGCTCCGCCGCAATCTGCGCATCTTCGGCATGAGCTTCGCGATCGGCGAGGAAGACGCGATCTACCTCACCGGCGAGGTGCACAACCGTGACGTCACCGACGCCGAGCTCGACCGTCTGCTCGGCACGGCCTACCTCCAGACCGAGCAGTGCTTCCGGCCGGCGATGCGCCTCGCGTTCGCCTCCAAGTTCACGGGCTGAGGCCCAGCCGCCGGGCGAATCTCTCCCACCACATTTCAGATCACCTGTTGCTTTTTCATCCGGGGTGTTGTTACGTGTCCGCAAGGCCAGAGGGTGCCGCGCCGGACGTCGGGGAAGCGGACCGATGTGAGCGCCCTCTGGCCTTCATGCGGCGCACGACGGGTTCGGTCTCGTCGGGGCTGGTCGGAGCATCGCGTTGCAGGGGGCCTCAGCGAGGTTCCGGGCGCGGGAACGGTACGGATACGACCCGCTGGCGCGCCCGGAAGCCGATCGCGGGCGAGCGTGGGGCTATCGACTGACTTCCTGGGTGGCCGAACGGGTGCCGTAGGCTCGGGCCCCATGACCAGGTTGCAGATCGTCGGCGGCGGACGGATGGGAGAAGCCCTGATCGGGGGCATCCTGTCCTCGGGCTGGGCCGAAGCCACCGACCTTCGCATCGTCGAGGCGAGCAGCGCCCGCCGAGAGCAGCTCTCCGCCCTCTTCCCCGGCGCCGAGATCACGACCGAACCAGGTGCCGCCGATGGCACGATCGTCGCGACGAAGCCGGCCGACATCGCCGCCGTCACGGCGGCGGTGAGCGCTGCAGGGGGCGGCCGGATCCTGTCCATCGCCGCCGGCGTGACGCTCGCGACCCTCGAGGCCGCGGCCGGGTCCGGCGTCGCCGTCGTCCGCGCCATGCCCAACACCCCGGCGCTCATCGGTGCCGGTGCTTCTGCCATCGCCGGGGGCGCCGCAGCGGAAGACGCCGACCTCGACTGGGCGGAATCGCTCCTGGGAGCCGTCGGTGCCGTCGTTCGTGTCACCGAGAAGCAGCTCGACGCCGTCACCGGCCTCTCGGGGTCCGGCCCGGCGTACGTGTTCCTGATCGCCGAGGCCATGGTCGACGCCGGTGTCGCCGCCGGGTTGCCCCGCGACCTGTCGACGACGCTCGCCTACCAGACGCTCGTCGGTTCGGCCCGGCTGTTGGCCGAGGGCGACGTGTCGCCCGCCGATCTTCGTGCTGCCGTCACGTCACCGGGCGGTACCACCGCAGCCGGCGTGCAGGTGCTCGAGCGCAACGCAGTGCGGGCCGCGGTGATCGACGCCGTGCTCGCCGCCCGCGACCGAGCGACCGAGTTGTCGGCATCGTGAGCGAGCCCGCCGACGGCGTCGAGAACGCCGACCCCCGTACGTACGACACCGTCACCCTGCTGAGCGATCTCGGCACCGCCGACGGCTTCGTCGGGGTGATCCACTCCGTGATCCGCCAGATGGCGCCGGGCGCCGGCGTCGTCGACCTCACCCACGGCATCGCGCCGTTCGACGTCCGGGCCGGGTCCCTCGTCCTCGCCCGCAGTGTGCAGTTCCTGTGCCCCGGCGTGATCATCGGCATGGTCGATCCGTCCGTCGGCACCGAGCAGCGCGCCATCGCTCTCGAGGTGGCCGGCGGCGCCGCTGTGCTCCTCGGCCCCGACAACGGGCTCCTGGCCCCGGCGGTCGGAATGATCGGCGGCGCCGAACGGGCCGTGGTCCTCGACAACACCGACCTGCATCTGCCCACGGCGTCGACGACCTTCCCCGGCCGCGACATCTACGCCCCCGTCGCTGCGCACCTGTGCAACGGCGTGGCGTTCGCCGACCTCGGCAGCGAGGTCGATCCGGGCTCGCTGATGCCGGGCCTCGTTCCTCTCACCAGCCTCGAGCAGGATGCCGACGGCGTCGACGTCCTCGGGGCCGAGGTGCTCTGGGTCGACCACTTCGGCAACGTGCAGCTCAACGTCGATCCCGACGAGCTCGACGGCTGGGGCGACCGGATCCAGCTGCGCATCGGCACGAACGTCCGCACGGCCACGCGCATCACGGCGTTCGGCCAGCTCACGACCGGCGAGATCGGCCTGCTCGTCGATGCCGACGGCCTGGTCGCCGTCGTCACCGATCGTCACCCGGCCGCCGAGGAACTCGGGCTCGCAACCGGCGACGCCGTTGCCCTCAGCCCGATCGGCGACGACCAAGCGATCGGTGTCCGTACCGCCGTGACCATCGGACGCCGCGACCCGGCGTCGACCCCTCCAGGAGGTGCCTCATGAGGCGCGGAACCACGATCGTGATCGCCCTGTTGCTCATCGTGTTGGTCGTCGCCGCGGCGCTCCAGCTCGGGCTCAGCGCCAACCGCTGACGCCTCGGGCCATCAGGTCAGAGCCGTGAGGCGACCCGGTCCCGGGTGAACCTCACGAGACCGCCGCGGATCAGGAGCAGCGCCAGCACCCACACGACGCCGCCGGCCACGAAGATCCAGTACGGGGGCATCATCAGCAGGCCACTGGTCTGGCCGACCGACGCGAGGATCAGGGGCATGATCACCGCGCCGCCGAGCTGGTTGGCCTCCTGGGTCGTCCGGGCTCGGGCACTGACCCTGACCATGACCCCGAGCCCGAGCGCGGCGACAGCCGGCGCCATGAAGCCGATGAGACCGATCCATCGCCACGTGGGGACGAACAGTCGGCCCATCACCGGCCAGGCGACGACGTTGGCCGACACGGCGAACAGCGTGAACCCGATCCATGAGGCCGCCACCGTCGGCAGGAACGCGAACAGCACCTTCGACACGTAGAGGTCGCGCTCTTCCACGGGCAGGTGCAGGAGCGACTCGAGCGTGCGTCGCTCCTTCTCGCCGGCGAACGTGTCGGCTGCGAGGGCCGAGCTGATCATCATCGGGACGATCAGGAACAACGGTGCGATCAGGTAGCCGAGCACGAGTTCGATGAGCTGCTGGCGCTGGGGGAGGGACTGCAGGTCCTGCGCCATCGACGTGGGCAGGTGCGACATGAGACCGCTCAGGTCGGGTGCCGTGCCGGTCCGGGCGAAGAGACCGATGCCGGTCGGCAGGCCCACCAGCAGCACGAACGGCACGACCAGCATCGGGATCACGACGGCCTTCGAGCGTCGCGCCGCCGAGATGTCCTTTGCGAGGAGAGCCCGGATCATCGTCCAGTCGAGGCCGGTGGCCGGTCGGTGGGTGGGAGCGTCCGTCGGCTCTCGTCCGTCGAGGTCGAGCGAACGCTCGTCGAGCACCGCGGTCATGCGGCACGCTCCGTGGCGTCGGACGAGGCGGCGTCGGGACGAGCCGGTGGAGTGGTCGCGAGCGAGCGCTGCAGGTCGTCCTGCACGGCGAAGTACACGTCCTCGAGCCCCTTCGGGCGGGCCTGGGTGCCGTACACGGTTGCACCGAGCCCGACGACGAGCGCGACGACGGCGGGGATGTCCTCCCGCCCGCGCACGTTGATGACGGCACCGTCGGCGACCGGCATCATCGCCATGACGGCGTGGTGGTCGAGCAGTGCCTGGCCGACTCGCAGCGACGGCGACGCGCCGAGGTCGAGGTGCACTTCGAGGCCCGGCCAGCGCTCGGCCGCGAGCGCCTCCGGCCGCCCGAACGACAGCAGCCGGCCACGGTGCATGACGGCCATCAGGTCGGCGCTCGTGCCCGCCTCGGAGAGGAAGTGGGTGCACAGGACGATCGTGCGACCGCGGTCACGGGCACTGGTCTCGATCAGGTCCATCACGGCGCGGGCGCCGGCCGGATCGAGGCCCGAGGTCGGCTCGTCGAGGAAGAGGAGCTCGGGGTCGTGGACGAGCGCGCGAGCCAAGGCGATCCGGCGTCGCTGGCCGGTCGAGAAGCCCTGGCACGCCTGGTCGGCATGGGACGTCATGTCGAACCGTTCGAGCAGGTCGTCGACGCGGGCCCGGGCGACGGCCGGCCGGATGCCGCGGAGTCGGGCCGTGATGGCGAGGTTCTCCCGTGCCGTCAGCCGGTCGTCGAGTCCCGCGTTCTCGGTGACCACACCGGTGCGGCGGCGCACGTCGGTCCCGCGGGTCGTCGGATCGAGGCCCAGCACGCGGCAGGTGCCGGAGTCGGGCCGGAGGACGCCGTTGAGGAGGCGGATGGTCGTCGTCTTGCCGGCGCCGTTGTTCCCGAGGAGCGCGAGCACCGATCCGCGGGGCACTTCGAACGAGAGGTGGTCCACCGCAATGCCGTCGTCGAAGGATCGGGTGATCCCGTCACACACGATCGCGGGGGAGGCGTCGTCGGTTGACGCCGTCGTGGGGGTAGCGCGCTCAGTCAAGGAGGTCGTCGATCGTGTCGAGGATGAGGGCCACCCGTTCCGGCGACGCCGGTGGAACCGTCGGTGGCGGAGGACTGGGCGCCGACGGCTCGGCGGCCGGGGGTTCGGTCGCGGCCAACTCGTCGGGAGCCGGCTCCGCCGGTGCCGCGGTGCGCGGCGTGGTCGAGGGCCGGCTGTTCGTCGCCGTCGGGGCGGGCGCCGGGGGCATCAACGCCATGAAGCGGTGCGCCGTGAACATCCGCCCGCCATCCCACACCACGCCGACGCCGATGAACCGGAAGCTCGGGTCGACGAGGTTCTCGTAGTGCTTCGGACTGTTGACGAATGCGTCGAACAAGGCGTCGACCGTGTCCCCGACGCCGACGTTCTCGCCCAGCTTCTCCCAGTCGGCGGAGATCCCGGCGTCGAGGGCCTTGCTGTGGAAGATGTTGCCGGCGTCCTTCATGGTCTGCGACCACACGCGGGCCTGCGCTGCGAGCTCGGGGTCGACCGCCAACGTCGGCAGTCCGAGCGACGCCCGCAGCTGGTTGATCTTGTCGACGAAGGCCTGTTCCTCGGCGGCCCCCCACTCCTGGGAGCGGGAGGTCGCGGTTGCGGTGCTGGCACCAGCCGGCGACAGGGACGGCGCGGCCAACCCGGTGGCGATCGCCGCGGTCGCTGCCACGGCAATGCAGAGTGCTCGCACCGCACGACGCATGTCGTTCGTCTCCGATCCGTCGGCCCTGCCCCAACGCGAGGCCGTTCCCTTTTCCTTCGGCGAGCTCGCGGGCGAGCTTGAACAAGCCTCCGGAGGCGACCGAACCCGGTCCGGTTCCGCCCGGGGCACGTCTGGGGATGCGGCGCTACCCTTGGCGCAGTCCGCTCCCCAGAGGAGAACGAGTGAACCTGGCGACGATCTTCGATCGGCACCCCGACGATGCAGTGGCGTTCATCAGCCGCGGCAAGAACACGACCTATGGGGAGCTGCGCGGGCACGTCGCCGGATACCGGGCCGGCCTCGCCGAGATGGGCCTCGAGCCCGGTGACCGCCTCGCGATCATCTGCGGCAACAACTGGTACTTCGTGGCCGCCTACCTCGCGGCACTCGGCGCCGGTCTGGTCGCCGTGCCGCTCAACCCGATCAGCCCCCCACTCGAGCTCTCGGCCGAGCTGACCGCAGTCGGGGCCAAGGGTGTGGTCATCGGCCCGACGGCGCGCACGATGTTCGAGACCCTCGACCGGTCCACGATCCCGAGCGTCGAGGCGTTCATCGGTTGTGGGTTCGTGCCCGACGGTGGGGTGAGCCACGAGGACCTCGTTGCCCGCGAGGGCGTCGGCATCGTCGAGCGCGACGACTCCGACCTGGCGACGCTCATCTTCACGAGCGGCACCGCCGGGTCACCCAAGGCGGCGATGCTCACGCACGGCAACCTTCGCGCCAACATCGCCCAGGTGTTGTCCACGCCCGGCAATGCCCAGAGTGCCGACGACGTGGTGTTCGCGGTCCTGCCGATGTTCCACATCTTCGGGCTGAACGTGGTGCTCGGGGTGACGTTCGCCGTCGGCGCCCGGTTGTTGCTCGTCGAGCGCTTCGACCCGATCTCCGCGATCGAGTCCATCCAGAAGCACCAGGCGACGATCGTCACTGGGCCGCCCACCATGTGGGCGGCGTGGGCCGGCCTTCCCGAGGCGCCCGAACACGCCTTCGATTCCGTGCGTCTCGCCGTCTCGGGCGCCGCCCGTCTGCCCGACGAGGTCGCCCGCACGATGCAGCGCCGCTACGACGTCCACCTGACCGAGGGCTACGGGCTCACCGAGGCATCGCCGGTGGTCACGTCGGCCGTGGGAACCGACGCCCCCGTCGGGTCGGTCGGTGCGCCGGTCCCTGGTCTCGAGCTTCGCCTCGTCGACGAGGACGGCGACGACGTTCTGATCGGTGACTCCGGCGAGCTGTGGGTCCGGGGCCCGAACGTCTTCGCCGGCTACTGGAACGACGAGGACGCCACCGCCCGTGCGATCAACCCCGAGGGCTGGCTGGTGACCGGTGATGTCGCCAC
>CALMLJ010000055.1 GCA_937868025.1 uncultured Acidimicrobiaceae bacterium | reverse complement strand
TCAGGTCGAAGTCGCTCACCGACCCCCGGCCGTCGCACCGGGGACACATGCCGCCGGTGATGGAGAAGCTCTCCTTCTGGCGGACGGTCTTCCCACCCTTCTCGTAGGTGATCGCCCCGCCCCCGCTCACCGACGGCACGTTGAACGAGTACGCCTGCGGCGACCCGATGTGGGGATCGCCGAGCCGGCTGAACAGGATCCGCAACATCGCATTGGCGTCGGTCGCCGTGCCCACCGTCGACCGGATGTTGGCGCCCATTCGCTCCTGGTCGACGAGGATCGCCGTCGTGAGCCCGTCGAGCACGTCGACGTCGGGCCGGGCCATCGACGGCATGAACCCCTGCACGAACGAGCTGTAGGTCTCGTTGATCATTCGCTGCGACTCGGCCGCGATCGTGCCGAAGACGAGCGAACTCTTGCCCGAGCCGGACACCCCTGTGAAGACGGTGAGCCGCCGCTTGGGGATCTCGACGCTGACGTCCTTCAAGTTGTTGACCCGTGCACCCTGCACTCGGATCAGGTCGTGAGTGTCGGCGATGTGCGGCGTTCCGGCCGGCTGCTGGGACTTCGTCGCCATGGTTCTACGTCTCTCCATCTGTCGGCCGGACCGCGAAACGCGGGCCAGCAGTTTCGCGCAGCGGCCGTGGCGCCGGGCGGGCGGTCAGGCCAGCCAGCAGCCGTCACGCATGAGGTCGCGGTCGGCCAGCTCGTTCTCCTCGCGCCACGCCTGGATCCGGCGGGGCGTCACGCGGAACCAGCGGTGGGGCGAGTCCGGCCGCCGTGGGTCGAACCCCGTCCTCGTCGCGAACCGGTCGGCACGGTCCGCAGCGAGTGTGTCGATCCCAAGCGTCTCGACGTCGCCCTCGATGATCGTCACGTCACGGGTGGAACCCAACCCGAGTCGGACCTGCCCACTCGCCGCGAGGTTCGACCCGGTCGGGCTGGTGGCGGCGGTGGCCAACAGCAACGTCTCCCCGTCCCATTCGAACGACAGCGGCACGAGGTACGGCGTTCCGTCCTCGAACGCCGTGGCGACCCACAGGTCGACGTCGGCTCCGAGGCGTTCCTCGGTGTCCCGGCGACGCTGTTCGCGGGTTCGGGGAGCAGCGGACACAGCGCCCGCCTCAGCGCTGCTGGATCTTGATCATGTTGCCGGAGGGGTCGCGCACCGAGCAGTCGCGCACGCCGTACGGCTGGTCGGTCGGCTCCTCGACGATCTCGACGTTGCCCGCCGCCTTCACCTTGGCGAACGCGCCGTCGAGGTCGTCGGTCGCGAGCAGCAGCATCCCGTAGGTGCCCTTCGCCATCATCTCGTTGATCGTGCGACGCTCATCATCGGTGATGCCCGGATCGGCGGCCGGGGGCGCCAGCACGATGTTGGTGTCGGGCTGGCCGACGGGACCGACGGTGATCCAGCGCATGCCCTCGTATCCGACGTCGTTGCGCACCTCGAACCCGAGGGTGTCGCGATAGAAGGTGAGGGACGCCTCGGGATCGGTGTGCGGGAGGAAGCTCGTGTGAATGGTGATGTCCATGGGGGCAACGCTACGGACGGGCCGGCATGGGCGCTTCTCGATTCCTGACCGGTTTGGTGACCCGCTTCGCCACGCACGACGGCATGCCGGCGGTGGCCTGCGCCGCCTCGCTGCGATAGACGCTGGGAGACACCCCGACCAGTTCCGTGAACCGGGTGCTGAACGTCCCGAGCGACGAGAACCCGACGGCGAAGCAGACGTCGGTCACGTTCAGGTCGCCGCGCCGCAAGAGTGTCATCGCCCGTTCGATGCGGCGGGTCATGAGGTAGCTGTACGGAGGCTCGCCGTAGGCCTGTTTGAACTGGCGGCTGAGGTGGCCGGCCGACATGTTCACGCCCCGAGCGAGGGCGTCGACGTCGAGTGGCTCGGCGAAGTCGCGGTCGATGCGATCGCGAACGCGTCGCAGCAACACCAGATCTCGCAGGTACTGCTCCGACCCCGAACCGCTCGTCACCCCCACGAGCGTGCCACGCGCCGCACTGGTCAAGCCATGGGTCATGGCCACCATCACGCCGGCGACGGGTCGGGGCTCGCCACGATGGCCTCGTCTGCCGGATCGAGCACCGCCGTCGAGCCGGGGCGAACAAGGCGCACGGCCAAGAGCACCACCAGACTGGCGAGCGCACCGCCCACCGTCACCTCCCGGAGGCCGATCCGGTCGCCCAGCTGGCCCTCGATGTTGAGCGAGATGGCGTACACCGTGCCCAGGATCACCTGGTTGAGCGACAACACTCGGCCGCGCAGGTCGGACGGCGCCAACAGGTTGGCGACGGTCGAGAAGCTCGACAGTGCTGCGAAGTAACACGCCCCGCATCCGATGATCGCGACGAACGCCCACGGCCACGACGGGCTGAGACCGTAGGCCACGAGCGCCACCGGACCCCCGACGAGTGACGCCACCATGACGCGCCGGACACCGAACGTCTCCGACAACCGCCCGAACACGAAGCCCGTGATCACGGCTCCGATGCCCTGGCCCGTGATCAGCCAGCCCACCGCCCGCTTGCCGCCACCGAGCTCCTTTTCGACCATCGCCGGGATCAGCCCGATGAACGGGGCGACGAAGAGGGCGTTGAGGCACAACGCCTGGGCGGTCACCCGCAGACCGGGCTGCGCCCGCACGAACGCGAACCCCTCACGGATCGCAGCCAACATCGGCCCCGTCGAGCGCGCCTGATCAGGTACCCGCAGCGTGAGCAGGACGGCGACGACCGCGAGGAAGCTCACTGCATTGACGCCCAGCACCCACGCGATTCCGGCCTGTTGATAGAGCAACGTGCCGGCGAGCGGGCCGGCGATCCGCCCCAGGTTCCACGCTGCCGAGCTCAACCCGACCGCCGCTCCGATCTCCTCCTTCGGCACCAGCTCCGGCAGGATCGCCGCGTACGCGGGGAACCCGAGCGCGAACACACACCCGTTCGCCAACGCGAACAGGGCCAGCACGGGCGCGCCGGGCTGGCCGACGACCATGCCCCACGTGAGCGCGACGGCGAGGACCGCCTGCACCAGCGTCGACGTGAGGAACACCGTGCGTCGGGCGAAACGGTCCGCGATCGCTCCGCCGAACGGGCCGAGCAGCGCCGTCGGGGCGAACTCGCCGGCGGCAACGACCGCCGACCACCCGGCGCTCTTGGTGAGGTGTGCCGTGTAGTACCCGAGGGCTGCCGCCTGCATCCAGGTACCGACGTTCGACACCAGCGACCCGGTCCAGACCAGCCGGTACTGACGGTGCCGCAGCGGGGCGAACGAGGACGGTCGCGACGCGACCGCAGTGTCCGATCCTCCCGTCCGTGGCATCCGCCCAGCTTCCCACGCGACCCACGGCGATCGCGACGGGACCTGCGGCGCTGTCACGGAGTCGCCAGCATGGGGGACCCTCGGTACCCTGAGCGACAGCGAGCTGGGGAGCCCGGGATGAGTGTCACACGTCGAGCGTTCTTGCAGGGAACCGCACTGGCCGGAGGTGGGCTCGTGCTGCCCGGACTCGTGGGCTGCGTCCCCGAGAACGGCACCGGGCCCTCGACCGCGTCGTACCTCCACGGTGTCGCCTCCGGCGATCCGGATTCCACATCGGTGGTGCTCTGGACCCGCCACGAGCCGGTCGCCGGCTCGACCACCCCGATCCCGGTCACCTGGGAGATCTCCACCGATCCGAACTTCGCCCAGAACGCCGCCTCGGGCACCGCCAACGCGGACCCATCCCGCGACTGGACCGTGAAGGTGATCCCCGGCGGGCTCGCGCCCGGTACGACCTACTGGTACCGCTTCACGTCGGCCGCCGGCCGCTCCCCCGTCGGCCGAACGCGCACCGCACCGTCGGGCTCGGTGGCGCGACTTCGTCTCGGCTTTGCGTCGTGCTCGAACTACGCCGAGGGCTACTTCCACGGCTATCGACACCTTGCGAACCGCGCCGATCTCGATGCCATCGTGCATCTCGGCGACTACATCTACGAGCTCGGGTCCGGCACCCGAACCGTCGACCCCACGACCGAGGCCGTCACGCTCGCGGACTACCGGCGCCGGTACGCCTGGCACCGCCGTGACGCCGACCTGGCCGAGATGCACCGCCAGCACCCCGTCATCTGCATCTGGGACGACCACGAATTCGCCAACGACCCCTTCGTCGGCGGGGCCAACAACCACCAGCCGGCCACCGAGGGACTCTGGACAACGCGGGTCGCAGCCGCGCTGCGGGCCCACGCCGAGTGGATGCCGACCCGGGTCGAGAACGACCTCGCCTACCGGACCGTCCGCTACGGCAATCTCGCGACACTGGTCCTCGCTGACCGCCAACGTCGGTTCATCGCGCCGCAGGCCGACGACGGCGACCTCTACCTCGGTCGGGCTCAGTTCGACTGGCTGGACAGCACGATCTCCACCAACACCGCCACCTGGCTGGTGCTCGGCACCCAGTCACCGTTCGGCTCGATCACCCCCAGCATGACCGGCGAGGGATACGGCAATCGCGACCGCAACCGGGTCCTCGACCGGTTCCTCTCGGCACCCGCCGGCAATCTCGTCGTCGCCAGCGGCGACTTCCACAAGTTCCGCGCCCTCGACATCGCGCGCACCCCGTCGACCTACAACGCAACCACCGGGGCCGGGTCGACCGCGGTCGAGTTCACCGTCGGATCGATCACGTCGTCCGGCACGACCGACGCGACCATCGGATCACAGGTCCGCTACACCAACGGCGTCAGCCGCGGCTACGCCGTGATGACCCTCACCCCGAGCCTGATGCAGACCGACTTCTACGGGTTCGACGACGCGCTGAAGCGAGTCCCCAACCTGCCCGCGGAACGCTGGCTCGCAGGGTTCAACTCCCACGCAGGCGCGCGTCACCTGAGCGTCGCTGCTGCACCGGCCTGACCGCTCACCGAGCCGACAGCTCGTCGCCCAGGCGATCGAGCAGCCCCACCTGGCCGGCCAGGATCCGCTCACGGGCGACCTCGATCGAGAACCACTCGGCCCGGTCGACCTCGGGAAACGTCGCCATCCGCCCCGACTTCGGCGGCCACTCCATCTCGAACGTGTTGCTCACGATCGTCGACACGTCGAGGTCCCCGCGCAGCGCCCACGCGACCACACGCTTGCCTCCCGCCTGACGGACCTCGCCCAACGGCATCAACTCGCCGGTGGGCACGTCGGCGCCGAGCTCTTCCCGGAACTCACGACGGGCGACCGACTCGGGGTCCTCCCCCGGTTCGTACTCCCCCTTCGGAATCGACCAGGCCCCGGCATCCTTCCGGGCCCAGAACGGTCCGCCCGGATGGACGAGCAGCACCTCCACGCCGTCCCGGTTGCGATGGAGGAGGAGCCCGGCACTCGTTCTCGGCATGTCTCGCAGCGTAGATCCGGGGCGACCTCGTCGAATTTGTCACCACATCGAGGTCACACCCGGTGCGGACACGGCAAGAGCTGAGAACCGGATTCTCGAGATCCGTTCAGCAATCAGGAGCCCTCACATGCATATTTCCTCCTTGATCCGACGGCTCGCCCCCTGCATCGCAGTGGTCGCCGTCCTTACCTCCATGGGTCCCACCGCCGGTGCAACGTCGTCCGATTCGAACACCGAAATCACCCATTGTGTGGTCAGCGTCATCGACCAACTCGAGAGCGGCGAGTACGTCCTCAGCGACGAGGAGTGCTACTCCGAATTCAGTTCCGCGATGGAATCCCTCGGTCTCGGCGAGTCGGCAGACACGCCGGGGAAGGCCGAAGCTGCCGCCCTCTCGATCCAGTCGACGTTGGCCACCCACTACGACGGTGCCAGCTACACCGGTTCGAGCTTCTCGGTGCTCGGCATCAACTGCCTCGGCGGATACGTCAACATGAGTGCCTCCTGGGACAACCGGGTCTCGTCGACGTACAGCTCGTTCTGCCCGCGGGTTCGGCACTGGACCGGTGTGAACCTGAGCGGTCAATACCAGGACACGCTGCCGAGCGGGAACCTCTCATCGCCCGTCAACAACACCGTCTCGTCGATTCAGTACCTGACGTGATCGAGGTGACCGACCCCAGAATGGACTGACACCAAATGACGCCGCCGCATTCGCCCCTGGGTGAACCCGGTTCGGTGCTGGTACCGTGCGCGACAGGCAGTAGTTGCGGACATGACCGACGTCGAACCGACCACCCGCTCCACAACGGAGCCCCCTCGCGCCCCGGCCCGAGGACGTTCTCCCGTCGACGCGCGTCCCGACCACACTCTGTTGGCCGCGACGATCGCCGGCGATGCGGCGGCGTTCGGTGAGTTCTACATCCGACACGGCACGCGGCTCTTCGCGTACTTCCGCGCACGATGCGCTAATACCCAGGACGCCTACGACCTCGTGTCGGAGACCTTCGCATCGGCATTCCAATCCATCGCCGACTTCGAGCCCGAACGGGGCGAGCCCGGCGCGTGGCTCTTCGGCATCGCGAAGAACAAGTACCGGCACTATGCCCGCCGCGGCGCCGTCGAGACGCGCGGCCGACAACGGATGGAGTTGACGATTGCGCCCCTCTCACCAGACGAACTGGACGCCCTCGAAGACTCGCTCGATCTCTCGGCCGTGCGCCGGCGCGTCGACCCGGCCATCCTCGAACTGCCTCCGACCCTCCGCGACGCGGTGCGATTGCGCTGCATCGACGGCCGCGACTACGACGAGATCGCGACGCACCTCGGCGTCCTCCCGGCGACGGCGCGCAAGCGCGTCTCCCGTGGCCTCCGCCAGCTCGAGGAACTCCTCGGCGACAATCCCTTTGAACACCATGACTGACGACCAGCGACTGAGCGAACGAACCTACGACCGGGTGACCGACGGGCCGTTGATGGACCTCCACGACCAACTCGTCGAGGCGATCGCCCGCCAACAGTCGACCGTGACGCCGCTTCCCTCGACGCGTCGCCGAACCGGTGCCCACGTGCGTCGACAGCTCGTCGCCGCTGCTGCCGCGGTCGTGGTGATGGTCGGCGCGGCACTGTTCGTCACGAGCACCGGCGACGACGCCCGGGTCGCCGCAGACGTCACCGTGGAGCAGAACGCCAACGGCGTGAGGGTCTCGATCGAGAGCAGCGTGTCCGTGGAGGAGCTCGAACGAGAGCTCACCGCCGCCGGCGTCGACGTCGGCGTTCGGCCCATGGCCACCGGCCCGTCGCGCGTCAACCACTTCGTCTCCATCTCGGGCAACTCCGGCAAGTTGATCGGCGGCGACGGCAAGACGACGAACAAGGCCCAGTTCACCAAGGGTGACGAGGTCGTGCTGTACCTCGGCGTCGCCGCGGGTCAGCGTCCCTACGACGCCATGACCGACGCTTGGGCCCGCGGTGAGTCGCTCGCCGGATCGAACCTCGACGGCACCACGCTGGCCGAGAGCCGCGACGAGATCGATCGACGGGCAGCTGCATCCGAAACGTCGGTGTCCTACCGTCTCCTGGCCGACGGCCAGGAGACGACTCCGCAGTCAGGGGACGTCATCGCGGATGCGACGGGGCTGTCCGCCCACTCCGCGGTCATCATGCTCGATCGGTAAGGATCGCTGGCCCGGGCCTCACACCCGGGCGAGCGCGAACGGCAGCACCGGGCCGGCACCAGCGCCGAGCAAGCGGTGGGCCGCCACGGTGGACGTCCATCGGCTGTCGCACCGGTCGAGAACCAGCAGCACCGGGCCGGCAACGGATGGGACCGGGCCGGCCAGGCCGACCCGACGCCAGACCTCGGCCAGCCGGAACGACGAGTTGGCGCCGCCCGCACCGTCGCCGGGGGCGAGCGCAAGCGTTGCGTGCACCGGAAGTTTGCCGGCCGCGCCGACCCTGGCGGCCACGTCGGCGGCGATGCCCGCGCCGTCGCCCGGCATCCACGTCACCCACGTGGGACGCTGGGCCCACGGCCATCGCTTGAGCGCGGCGAACACCCCCGCGATCAGTTCGTCGTCGGCGAGGCCTGCCTGTTCACAGCGCTGAACGACCGGCCACCAGCCCGCGTCGCCCACCCGACACAGCGCACGCCCTTCCTCGGCGCGACCATCGGCGGCGATGTTGCCCTTCGGGAGATCGCCGGTCCCGCCGCGGGCCCATTGCCGACGAGGTTCGATGACCACGTCGACGCCGCGCAGGAACTCGACGGCGGCGCGCACCACGGCCGGGTCGAGGGTGACCGGATCCCCGAGGCCCGTGCACACGGCGCACCGGCCGCACTCGACGGCGCCGTCGTCGTCGAGCGAAGAACGCAACAACCGCATCAGACACGACGGTGACTGGCCGTACCGCAGCATCTCCTCGGCCTCGTGACGACGGGCCTCCTGGACCCGCTCGACCCGCTCACGGTCGTACGACCACGGAACCGCGGTTCGGATCCACCCCTCGGCCACACGTTGCACCGCCCCGTCGACGTCGAGGATCTTCAGCAGGGCCTCCAGCCGGGTACGTCGCAGGTCGACCAGACGCTCGAGCGTCGGCACGCTGATCGGCACCTCGCTCAGCTCGCCGAGCACACGAGTCACCAGGTGCTCGGGAGGCAGGCCGACCGACGTGAAGTAGTCCCAGATCGCCCGATCCTCCGGGCCCGGGAGCAACCAGGCCTCGGCGCGGGAAACCGATCGGCCGGCCCGGCCCACCTGCTGGTAGTAGGCAATCGGCGACGGCGGCGCGCCGAGGTGATACACGAAGGTCACGTCGGCCTTGTCGACGCCCATGCCCAGCGCGCTGGTCGCGACCAGCACCTTGATCTCGTTGGCCTTGAAGGCCTGCTCGAGCGGGATCCGCTGATCGGCCGGGGTCTGCCCCGAATAGGAGGCAGCGTCGATGCCCTGTGACCGGAGGAACGCCGCGACCTGCTCGGTCTGCTCGACGGTGAGGCAGTACACGATGCCCGTGCCCTCGACCTCGGCGACACGTTGCGCCAGCCACGCCAGGCGTTCGGCCGGTGACGGGAGCACGGCGACACCGAGCGACAGCGACTCCCGATCGAGGGTGCCCCGAAGCACCAGCACGTCCTCGCCCAGCTGCTCGGCCACGTCGAGCGACACACGGCGGTTGGCCGTGGCGGTCGTGGCGATGACCGGGGTGGTCGGCTCGAGGTTGGCGATAGCGTCACGGATGCGCCGATAGTCGGGCCGGAAGTCGTGACCCCAGTCCGAGATGCAGTGGGCCTCGTCGACGACGAGCAATCCGAGCCCGGCCGCAAGACGCGGCAGGACCTCGCGGGCGAACCGGAAGTGGTTGAGGCGCTCGGGGCTGATGCACAAGAGGTCGAGCTCACCCGCCGCCAGACGCTGCTCGATGTCGAACCAGTCGTCGGGGTTGGTGGAGTTGATGGTGGCCGAACGGACTCCCATTCGTTCGGCCGCAGCCACCTGGTCGCGCATCAACGCGAGCAGCGGTGAGACCACCAACGTCGGACCGGCGCCGGCGTCGCGGAGCAGCCGCGTGGCGATGAAGTACACCGCCGACTTCCCGAAGCCGGTGCGCTGCACCACCAGGGCTCGACGACGGTCGCGGACAACGGCCTCGATCGCCTCGAGCTGGGCCGGCCGCAGCTCGGCCTGTGGCCCGGCCAGCTCTCGGAGCAGTTCGCTGGCACGTTCGGCGATGGGGTCCATACCGACCATCCTGACCGATGCCCCTGACAGCCGGTCATCCGAGGCAGACGAGTCGGCCGGGAGAACCTCGAGTCACCTCGAGGACGAGGGAGATTCGGCGAGGAAGCGATCGATCGTCGACGCGACCTGGCCCGGGATCTCCGTCTCGATCGAATGCCGAGCGCCGGGGAAGACCACGAACTCGTTGTTCGGCAACAGCTCGTGCAATCGAGCCACGCCCGCACCCATGCCGGCACCGTTGTCGTGGTCACCCCACATCAACAAGGTCCGCTGCGTGATCGCCGGAGCGATGTCGAACAGGCTGTGGGCGAGCTGGTCCCCGGCGATGCCCCAGTACATCCGCACGAACCCCGGCCCCATCACGTCGCGGTAGTAGGCGAACGTCTCCGCCAGGGCCTGCTCGCGCCCGGGGAACGAACGGTCGTACCAGAAGCGCGACTGCACCCTGACACTCGGCCAGAAAGCCCAGCGTCCGAGACGCGACACGAACCGCCCGAACCGCGGCCGTGCTCGCCACGCGCCGCCGGGAGCCCAGAGCACCAGCTCGGGGAACCGCCGGGGGAAGCGGTGACCCAGCCGCAGCACCAGGTTGCCCCCGAGGCTGCCACCCACGGGTATGGCCCGGTCGATGCCCAACTCGTCGAGCACACCGATCAGCGTGTCCTCGTAGAACGTGAGGTCGTACCGGCGAACAGGCCGGTCGGACTCGCCGCAGCCCGGCAGGTCCACGACCACCACACGACGGCCTCCATCCAGCGCCGCCAACAGGTCGGCGAACCCGTCGATGCGCGCCGTGTGACCCGGGATGACCAGGAGCGGCAGGCCGGTGGGATCGGCGGGCGCGCCCGTGTCGAGGATCCGGAGTCGCATCGACGACACCACGACGAAACGGGTCTCGGGCACGATCGGACGCTACCGTGCCGCGATGCAGATCTCAGGGAAGACGGTCCTGTTGACGGGGGCAAGCGGCGGGCTCGGACAGGCGATCGGCCGTTCGATGGCCGCGGCGGGCGCCAACCTCGTCATCACCGCACGCAACGTCGCTCAGCTCGACGACTTGGCCCTCGCGACCGGAGCAGAGGTCATCGTCGCCGACCTCTGCAACCGCGCCGACGTCGAGTCGCTCGCAGCGCGAGCGGGCGACATCGACATCCTCGTCGCGAACGCCGGAACGGGCGCCGACGTCCTCCTCCCCGACGAGACGCCCGACAACATCGACCGCGTGATCGACGTCAATCTCCGATCGCCGATGCACCTCGCCACGGCCTTCGCGCAACGGAAGCTGCAGAGCGGCGCGCCGGCGCACATCGTGTTCGTCGGTTCGCTGTCGGGGCTCGCGGCGACCCCGACCACCCGGCTGTACAACGCGACCAAGTTCGGTCTGCGCGGGTTCGCGTTGTCGCTGCGCGAAGACCTCCACGGCACCGCGATCGGCGTCAGCATCGTCGAGCCGGGGTTCATCCGCGACGCCGGGATGTTCGCCGAGTCGGGCATCGCCCTTCCCAAGGGTGTCCGCACCAAGTCGCCCGCCGACGTCGCCCGCGGCGTCATCGGCGCCATCGAGGGCGACAAGGGCGAGGTCTTCGTCGCGCCGCTCGAGCTCCGATTGTCGGCAACCCTGGCGACCGTGGCACCGGCGCTCAGCTCCCGGATCCAACGAGCCATCGATACCGCCGGCATGAAGGGAACGAAGTGATGCACCGGATGAACCGCTCGGTTCTCGCCACGCTCCTCGTCGGAGCACTCGTCGTCGGCGGCTGCAGCTCGACCGACGACGCCGCGGACGACGGCCCCACCTCGACCCGCGCCGAATCGACGACCACCACCGTGCCGGCGCCGCCGGAGTTGCCGGTCCTCCGCGCCATCCGCGGTGACCAACCGCGCATCGTCGACGATCAGGACCGGCAGGTCATCCTGCGCGGCGCCAACCTGAACTCGCTCGGCGACTACTACCAGGGTGACCCCGACGCGGTTCCGGTCGTCCCCGTCACCGATGCCGACTGGGCGGAGATGGCGGCGCACGGGTTCAACGTCGTCCGCCTGCTGGTCAGTTGGTCGAAGCTCGAACCGGAACGCGGCACCTTCGACGAGGAGTACCTCGCCACCGTCGCCGACGCGGTCG
>CALMLJ010000054.1 GCA_937868025.1 uncultured Acidimicrobiaceae bacterium | reverse complement strand
AGGTGCCACATGTACGTCTCGAGCGGGCGGTTCGCGATCTGCTTGTGCACGTTGAGCGCCACGCTCGGATACCGCTCGACCCTGTCGAGCACCTCCTCGATCACGGCGTCGACTGCTCGCCTGGATGCGGTCGGCTCATGGAACGACCACATGCCGACAAGGGAGCGCTCTTCGTAGGCCCGGATGACGTCGTGGACCAGTTCAGGGCCGGCGACCAACTCGAGGGTGGTCTCGATGGCGCGGAGCGCGCCACGGGTCCACACCTGGTGTGCGGCGATCGCCTTCTCGCCGGTCAATGGCGGACCGGCCTGCATCCCCGGGCGCATCGTCCCGAACTCGACGGGGTACGCGATGTCGGCGAGCAACGCCTTCAGCTGCTTGGCGGTCGGGATGGCGCGGCTCGACGCCGAGGACTTGGCGTGGCCGTGAGTGTTGACCTCGGCGAGGATGAACCGGTGGTGTCGAAGTTGAACCGTGGCCACCTCGGAGCCGTCGATGCTGGACTTGGAGTGGGCGATCACGGTCGCCTCGGCGCCGCGATCGGAGAACGTGGTGGCGGTCACTGGCACGCCTCGCACGACTCGGGGTTCTCAAGGGAGCAAGCGATCGCCTCCGCGGCGTCGACAGCGACAGGCGCGGTCGCGGGAGCGGTGGTTCGGCGGATGCTGGTCGCTGGTCGGGAGCGGAGGTAGTAGGTGGTCTTGAGGCCCTGCTCCCAGGCGTACATATACATCGAGCTGAGCCGGCCGATGCTCGGCGATTCGACGAACAGGTTGAGGGACTGGGACTGGTCGATGAACGCTCCACGCTTCGCGGCCATGTCGATCAGTGCCTTCTGGGGGAGCTCCCACACGGTGCGGTACATGGCGCGGAGGTCTTCGGGGATCTCCTCGATGTGCTGGATCGATCCGGCTCCCGACCGGAGCGCTTCGATCACCTCGTCGGTCCACAGGCCGCGCTCTTGGAGGTCGGCGACCAGGTACCGGTTGATCTGCAGGAACTCGCCCGACAGCGTCTCGCGCTTGAACAGGTTCGACACCTGGGGCTCGATGCACTCGTAGCAGCCGGCGATCGACGCGATCGTCGCCGTCGGTGCGATGGCGATGAGCAGGGAGTTGCGGAGCCCGTAGCGCTCGATGCGGGTGCGGAGCTGGGGCCAGCCGACGATCGTGGGTTCCACGCCCGCGAGGTCGAACTGGAGAGCGCCGGACGCAGCGCGTGTCTCCGCCCATCCGGGATGCGGACCGGAGATCCGGGCCAGTTCGGTCGAGGCGTGCAGCGCGTAGAAGTAGATCGTCTCGGAGATGAGCGACGAGAGGGCGGCCGCCTCGGGGGAGTCGAACGGCATCCGCAGCTGAAAGAACACGTCCTGCAGCCCCATGACGCCCAGGCCGACAGGCCGCCACTTCTGGTTGGAGTCCGCAGCGCTGTCGATCGGGTAGAAGTTGATGTCCACCACTCGGTCGAGGAACGGCACAGCCTGGCGCACGATCTGTGCGAGGCGCTCGAAGTCGAATGTGTCGTTGGTGACGAGCTTCGCCAGGTTGATCGAGCCGAGGTTGCACACAGCGGTCTCGGCGGTGCTGGTGACCTCGAGGATCTCGGTGCACAGATTGGACAGGTGCACGACGTTGCCGGGAACGGCGGTCTGGTTGCAGCGCCGGTTGGACGGATCCTTGAAGTTCATCCAGCCGTTGCCGGTCTCGGCGAGCGTGCGGATCATCCGCTCGTACAACGCCCGGGCGGGGAGCTGGCGTTCGAACAGTCCCTCTTCCTCGGCCTTCTCGTAGGCGGCGTCGAACTCGTCGCCGTACAGGTCGGGCAGGTGGGGGACGACCTTGGGGTCGAACAGCGACCACGTGGCGTCGTCGCGGACCCGACGCATGAACAGGTCGGGGATCCAGTTGGCCAGGTTGAGGTTGTGGGTGCGTCGGTTGTGGTCGCCGGTGTTGTCGCGCAGTTCGAGGAACTCTTCGACATCGGCGTGCCACGGCTCGAGGTAGACGCAGGCGGCGCCCTTGCGGCGGCCGCCCTGGTTGACCGCGGCGACCGAGGCGTCGAGGGTCTTCAGCCAGGGGACGATGCCGTTGGAGAGGCCGTTGGTGTCGCGGATGAGCGAACCGCGGCTCCGGATCCGGCTGTAGCTGACCCCGATGCCGCCGGCGAACTTCGAGAGGCGGGCGATGTCGTGGTACCTCGTGTAGATGGCGTCGAGGCTGTCGACGGGGGAGTCGAGGAGATAGCAGCTCGACATCTGCGAGTGGGGCGTTCCGGAGTTGAACAGGGTGGGGGATCCCGGGAGGTATTCGAGTCGGCTCATCAGGCCGTAGAAGTCGATGGCCTCGTCTGCGTTGCGCGAGAGTCCGCAGGCGACGCGCATCATGAAGTGCTGTGGGGTCTCGACGACCTTGCGGGTCACGGGGTGACGGAGCAGGTAGCGGTCGTAGACCGTGCGGAGCCCGAAGAACTCGAACAGGTCGGTTCGGTCGTCGCGGATTGCGAGGCCGAGCCGGCCGCGCATGATGTTCACGAAGTCGGCTGTCTGATCCGACACGAGGCCGAGCTCGCTGCACAGGGCGATGGACTCCTCGAAGGTGGTGACGCCGCTCTGGGCGACTTCCTCTGCGATCAGCTTGGCGAGGAGGCGTGCTGCGAGCCGGGAGTAGTTCGGTTCGGTCACGATGAGCGACGCTGCGATGCGGATGGTGAGCTCGTCGAGTTCGGTGGTGGTCGCGCCGTCGTGCAGGCCCGAGATGGTCTGGGTGGTGACGACCATGGGGTCGACGCCGGCGAGGGGCTTGCCGTCGACGGTCGCAGCGGCGGTGACTGCGTCGACGATCTTGGTGAGGTCGACGGGTTCGCGGGCGCCGCTTCGCTTGACGATGGTCATGGCTGGCGCCAGGGCTGAGGTGTTCATTCGATGCTCCGGTTGGTCGGTCGAGTGGGGTAGGTGTGGGTTGCCGTTGCAGCCCGTCCTCCCGCTC
>CALMLJ010000053.1 GCA_937868025.1 uncultured Acidimicrobiaceae bacterium | reverse complement strand
TCAGACCTCGCTGAAGTGCACGAACTGGTCGCGGCCCGGGCCGGTACCGACCAGGGTGATCGGTGTACCGACCTGCGCCTCGAGGAACTCGAGGTAGTCCTGCGCCGCCTTCGGGAGCTGGTGGCGCTCGGTGAACGACGAGAGGTCCTGGTTCCAGCCCGGGAGCTCCTCGTAGATCGGAACGGCAGCGTGGAAGTCGCTCTGGTGGTACGGCAGGTGTTCGACACGCTCACCGGCGATGTCGTAGGCGACGCACACCTTGACCGTCTCGAAGGTGTCGAGGATGTCGAGCTTGGTGAGCGCGATCTCCGACAGCGAGTTGAGACGCACGGCCTGGCGCATCATGGGGACGTCGAACCACCCACAACGACGAGGGCGGCCGGTGTTGGTGCCGTACTCGCGGCCGATGTCGCGGAGCTTGTCGCCGTCCTCGTCGAACAGCTCGGTGGGGAACGGGCCCGAGCCGACCCGGGTCACGTAGGCCTTGGCGATGCCGACCACGCGGTCGATGTGGCGGGGACCAACGCCCGCACCCACGCAGGCGCCGCCGGCGACAGGGTTCGACGACGTCACAAAGGGATAGGTGCCGTGGTCGATGTCGAGGAACGTCGCCTGGGCACCTTCGAAGAGCACGTGCTCGCCGCGTTCGAGCGACTCGTGCACGAGCGAGACCGCGTCGGCGATGTGGGGGCGGAGCCGGGGGACGACCTCGTCGAGATACCGGTCGGCCATCTCGTCGGCGTCGAAGCCCAGGCGGTTGTAGACCTTCGCCAGGATCAGGTTCTTCTCGGCGATGACGTTGGTGAGCTTCTCGCGGAAGATCTTGGGATCGAGCATGTCCTGCAGACGGATTCCGACGCGGGCGGCCTTGTCGGCGTAGGTCGGGCCGATGCCGCGCTTGGTCGTGCCGAGCTTGTTCTTGCCGAGATGGCGCTCGATGAGGCGGTCGAGCTCCTGGTGGTACGGGAAGATCACGTGGGCGTTGCCCGACACGCGCAGGCGCGAGCAGTCGACGCCCTTGGCGGTGAGCTTGTCCATCTCCGCGAGGAGCACCACCGGGTCGACGACGACGCCGTTGCCGATGACCGGGGTGATGTGGTCGTAGAGGACGCCCGAGGGCACGAGCTGCAGGGCGAACGACTCGCCGTCGACGACCAGCGTGTGACCGGCATTGTGGCCGCCCTGGTAGCGGACGACCATGGTCATCTCCTTGGCGATGAGGTCGGTGAACTTCCCCTTGCCCTCGTCGCCCCACTGGGTCCCGACAACGATCGTCGCGGCCATCTGTTGCCTCCTAGAAAACGGAACAGCCGAGCGTAGCCTGCACACTCCGTGGGCCCCGCAGCCGGGTAGCGTGCCCGCCGTGGGGCAACCGATGAATCGACGAACGTTCCTGACCGCGCTCGGCCTCGGGAGCGCGACGATCGTCGTGTCGTGCGCGTCCGACGACGCGTCACCGGACGGGTCCGAACGTGGCACCGTCGCATCGCCCACGTCGGTGCCCGACGTCTCGACGCCGGCCTCGCCGCTCACGACCGACCCGTTCGGCGTGGGCGTCGCCTCGGGCGACCCGACCCCGACCTCGGTGATCCTCTGGACCCGCCTCCTCACCGAACTCACCGAACCGGTGGACGTGAAGTGGGAGGTGGCCACCGACGCCGAGTTCACCGAACCGGTCGGCGCCGGAATCGTGCCCGCAACCCCCGAGCTGGGGCACTCGATCCACCTCGACGCCACCGACCTGGAGCCCGACACCTGGTACTGGTACCGGTTCAGCTCCGCGCAGTACACGTCCCCGGTCGGCCGCACCCGCACGATGCCGGCCGACGATGCGACGCCCGACGAGCTTCGGCTGGGGTTCGCCTCGTGTCAGGACTTCACCGAGGGCTACTACCCGGCGCACCGGGCGATGGCAGCCGATCAACTCGACCTCGTGTTCTTCCTCGGCGACTACATCTACGAATCCGCGACCAACGACACGTCGGTGCGTCAGGTTCCCGGCGGCGAGTGCATGACGCTCGCCGACTATCGGCTCCGGTACGCCACGTACACGGGCGACGCCGACCTGCAGGCGAGCCGCGCATCGTGCCCGTGGGTCGTGACCTGGGACGACCATGAGGTCGAGAACAACTACGCCGACGACGCCAACGACGGCGGGCTCGACACCGCCGGGTTCCAGGACCGGCGCGCTGCCGCGTACCTCGCCTACTACGAGCACATGCCCGTTCGGCTCGATCCTCCCGACGGTCCCGACTGGCGCATCTACCGCACCGTCCGGTTCGGATCGCTCGCGGAGTTCTTCGTGCTCGACGGGCGCCAGTACCGCACCGATCAGGCCTGCAACAAGCGCAACGACGCGATCGTGCCGCTCTCCTCGTGCCCCGAGCTCGGCGACGAGGACCGCACCATGCTCGGCACCGAGCAGGAGTCCTGGCTATCCGACGGCCTCGCCGCAGCCGAGACGACGTGGAAGGTCCTGGCCCAGCAGACCGTCATGTCGTCGCTCGTGATCGGCGACCTCGTGCTCAACGTCGACCAGTGGGACGGCTACCCCGCCGCCCGCCAGCGGCTGCTCCAGTTCATCGCCGACAACAACATCTCCGACGTCGTCGTCCTCACCGGCGACATCCACTCGGCCGCTGGTGGCAACCTCGCTCCCGCGTCCGACGACGGCAGCCGCACGCCCGTCGCCGTCGAGTTCGTGGGCACCTCGATCACGTCGGGAAGCCTCGTCGACATCGTTCCCGGCGGCGCCGCTCTCGTGACCGCCGACAAGTTCCCCGGGGTGGCGTACATCAACGTCCGCGATCACGGCTACGGCCGTTGCACCGTCACCCCCGGTGAGTGGACGACCGAGTTCGTCGTGGTCGAGTCGGTGACGACTGCCGACGCGGCGGCACGGGTCGACGCCACCTGCGTCACCAAGCAGGGCGAACCGGTCGTCACGAAGCTGTGAATTCGCGGGGCGCGCCGTGATGAGCGCTCCCCCGCCAATAGGGTTTCCGCATGAGCAACGCCACCAAGGCCATCATCGGAGCTGTCGTCGCCGTCGCCGTCCTCGCGTTGGGCGGCACCTGGCTGTACATCAACGTGATCAAGGACGATGCGCCCGAGAAGCTGTCCCTCGACGACACGGCGTCGGGTTCCGACGCCACGACGACGACCGCCGCGTCCGGCGACGCTCCGACGACGACCGCGAGCGGCGAGGTACCGGCGGCCGGTGACGGCGTCGACGGCGAGTGGACGGCCACCGACGCGTCGGTCGTCGGCTACCGCGCCAAGGAGGTGCTGTTCGGCCAGGACACCGAGGGCGTCGGCCGGACCAACGCGGTCACCGGCACCCTGACGATCGCCGGCACCTCCGTCGAATCGGCCTCCTTCGAGGTCGACATGACCAGCCTCAAGAGCGACGAGTCCAACCGTGACAACCAGTTCAACGGCCGCATCATGGAGACCTCCACCTACCCGACCGCGACGTTCGAGCTCACCTCACCGGTCGACCTCGGCTCCGTCCCCGAGGACGGCGTCGAGATCACGGCCACGGCGACCGGCCAGCTGACGCTGAAGGACCAGACCAAGGACGTCGACCTCGACATCACTGCCAAGCGGGAGGGCTCGACCATCAGCGTGCTCACGAGCTACTCGGTGAAGTTCGCCGACTGGAACATCGACGACCCCAGCTTCGGGCCGGCCCAGGTGGAGGACAACGCCCTCCTCGAGATCAAGCTCGTGTTCGAACGAGCCTGACGATCGCTTCGGTTGTCGGGCTCGGAGCTACATCCAGGGACGATCGCGGCGGGAGATCATCGGCTTGGTCCACCAGCGGCCCGACCAGCGCCAGCGCGGCGAATCGTCGCGGCTCGGCTCGGCCGCACCCCTTGGCCACGCACCCTCGATCGCAGCGACGATCGCCACTGCTTCCTCGTCGGTGGGGACCGGGTTGATCTCGGTGCCGGCCATCAGAGCGGCATGTTGCCGTGCTTGCGGGGCGGCAACGATTCCTTCTTGGAGCGGAGCATCGTGAGACCGGCGATGAGCTTGAGCCGGGTTTCGGCCGGGTCGATCACGTCGTCGACGTAACCACGATCGGCGGCTTCCCACGGGTTGCAGAACTGCTCGGTGTAGGCGTCGATGAGCTCGGCCCGGCGGGCGACGGGGTCGTCGGCCTCGGCCAGCTCACGCCGGTTCACGATCTCGACGGCGCCGGACGCACCCATGACCGCCAGCTCCGCGGACGGCCAGGCGAAAGCGAGATCCGAGCCGATGGACTTGGAGTCCATCACCACGTACGCCCCGCCGTAGGCCTTGCGCGTGATCACCGAGATACGCGGCACGGTGGCCTCGCAGTAGGCGTACAGCAGCTTCGCGCCGTGACGGATGATGCCGTTGTGCTCCTGGTCGACGCCGGGCAGGAAGCCCGGTACATCGACGAACGTGACGAGCGGGATGTTGAAGGCGTCGCAGGTGCGGACGAACTTCGCCGCCTTGGACGACGACTCGATGTCGAGCACACCGGCCATCGCCATCGGCTGGTTGCCGACGATGCCGACCGACTGGCCGCCGAGACGGGCGAACCCGCACACGATGTTGGGTGCCCACGCCGAGGCGTACTCGAAGAACTCGCCATCGTCGGCCACCGTCGAGATGACCTTGCGCATGTCGTAGGCCTGGTTGGCCGACGCCGGGATCAGCTGCTCGAGCTCGGGACAGAGGCGATCGGACGGATCGTCGGTCTCGAGGCGGGGCGCCTCCTCGAGGTTGTTCGCCGGCAGGAAGCTGAGCAGGTACCGCACGTCGTCGAGGGCGGCCTTGTCGTCGCCGGACACGAACTGGGCCACACCCGATTTGCTCGTGTGGACCCGGGCACCGCCGAGGTCCTGCTGGCTGACGTCCTCACCCGTGACCTGCTTCACGACGTCGGGACCCGTGATGAACATGTAGCTCGACTGATCGACCATGAAGATGAAGTCGGTCATGATCGGGCTGTACACCGAGCCGCCGGCGCACGGGCCCATGATCACCGAGATCTGGGGGGTGACGCCCGAGGCGAGCACGTTGCGGTAGAAGATGCCGCCGTAGCTGGCGAGCGAGACCACGCCCTCCTGGATGCGGGCCCCGGCGCCGTCGTTGAGACCAATGACCGGGGCGCCCACCTTGAGGGCCATGTCCATGACCTTGTGGATCTTCTCGGCGTAGACCTCGCCGAGGGCCCCGCCGAACACCGTGAAGTCCTGGGAGAACACGAAGACCTGCCGACCGTCGACCGTGCCCCACCCGGTGATGACACCGTCGGTGTACGGACGCTCGGTGGCGGCGGCGTTGCGGGACCGGGCCAAGCCGTCGAGCTCGTGGAACGACCCCTCGTCGAGGAAGTAGTCGATGCGCTCGCGGGCGAGCATCTTGCCGCGCGAGTGCTGGCGTTCGATCGAGCGCTCGGAACCGGGGGTGAGCGCTTCCTGCTTGCGGCGGCGCAGGTCCTCGACTCGTTCAGACAACGGGTGATCCATAGGCCACAGAGGATAAAGCCAACCGCAACCGATGGCCGAATCGCTAGCGTGACCCGATGACTTCCCCGATTCCCGCCGCAGCGACCGCCGATTCGCGTCTCCCCATCTGCGTGTACCTGGCCTCGCGCCACGGCGCGAACCCGTCCTACACCGAGGAGACCCGCCGACTCGGCGCGGCGCTCGCCGCAGCGGGGTGCGACCTCGTGTACGGCGGCGGCAGCGTCGGGCTCATGGGCGAGGTCGCGGACGCCGTGCTCGCCGGTGGCGGTGCGGTCACCGGAGTGATCACCGAGCACCTCTACAACCTCGAGGTCGGGCACCAGCAGGTCACCGAGCTGATCGTCGTGCCCGACATGCCCACCCGCAAGAGGGCGATGTTCGAACGCGCCGAGGGCTTCGTCATCGCTCCCGGGGGAGTCGGGACGATGGAGGAGCTGTTCGAGGTGTGGTGTTGGGCGGCGCTCGGCCTGCACCCCAAGACGCTCGGCATGCTGAACTGCGATGGCTACTACGACCACCTACTCGCGTTCATGCAGCGCTCCGTCGACGAGGGCCTGATGTCCCAGCACACCCTCGACCTGCTCGTGGTCGACGACGACCCGGACCGGCTCGTCGAGCGCATCGTCGCCGGCTCCCGCCGCGAGACCAGCGCCGTCTGAGCGGATCGACGCCGACGGTCCCGGCCCCGGCCGTCCGATGAGTTCGACCGGCGCCTAACGTCCACCCCGTATGGACACGCCGGTCACGCCACCGTTCGCCCCGATGCTCTCCAAGGCGGCGGACCGCATTCCCGACGCCCCCGTCGGCGACATCCTGTTCGAACCGAAGTGGGACGGGTTCCGCTGCATCGTGTTCCGCGACGGTGACGAGGTCATCCTCGGAAGTCGCAACGACAAGCCGCTGACCCGGTACTTCCCCGAGATGCTCGACCCGATCCGCTCGATGCTGCCCGACCGCTGCGTCGTCGACGGTGAGCTCGTCGTCGCCACCGACAAGGGCCTCGACTTCGACGTCCTCGGCCAGCGCATCCACCCCGCCGAATCACGTATCAACCGGTTGGCCGCCGAGACGCCGGCATCGTTCGTCGCGTTCGACCTGATCGCGCTGGGCGACGACGACCTCCGCGAGACACCGTTCGGCGAGCGCCGCCGGTTACTCGAGGGCGTCTTCGCCGACGTGGTCCCGCCCCTCCATCTCACCCCGATCACCCCCGACCGCGACCTGGCCGCCGACTGGTTCCAGCGCTTCGAGGGGGCCGGCTTCGACGGGGTGATGGCCAAGCCGGTCGCCGATCCGTACCTGTCGAACAAGCGGTCGATCCTGAAGATCAAGCACCAGCGCACTGCCGACATGGTCGTCGCCGGGTACCGGGTCCACAAGGACGGCAACGGCGTCGGCTCCCTCCTCCTCGGCCTCCACAACGACGACGGCCAGCTGCAGCACATCGGGGTCGCGTCGAGCTTCAGCGCGGCCCGCCGGGTCGAGCTGCTCGACGAACTCGCGCCGTACGCCGACCGCGCGCTCGACGACCACCCGTGGGCGGCCTGGGGCAACGCCCAGGCGCACGAGGAGAGTCGCATGCCCGGCGCGCCGAGTCGGTGGTCCGGCGGCAAGGACCAGTCGTGGGTGCCCCTCCGGTGCGAGCTCGTGGCCGAGGTCGGCTACCAGGGCCTGACGTCGGGCCGCCTCCGACACCCGGCGAAGTTCCTCCGTTGGCGCCCCGACAAGGATGCCGACCAGTGCCGGTACGACCAGCTCGACCAAGCGGTCCCGATCGAGCTCGAGCAGCTCTTCGGGGACGACCGTTTCTCGAACTGACGGCCCGACGCCCGACCTGAACGGCGTTCACTTCCACAGGGGCGCGGCTACCATGCTCCGAGGTTCGAATCGGGGGAGACGACCATGAACACGGGACGGAGAACGCTCGCGGCGTTGACCGCGGCGCTCATCATCACCGCAGTGGCGGCCTGCAGTGAGGCCGACACCCCCGAAGCGGCCTCGACGACCGCGGCCCCCACGACACGAGGCAGCGGTGCGCCCGAACCCAAGGCCGGCGACGGGTCCGTCGTCTCCAAGTTCGCCGGATCCCCCTGGCTCCTGGGCGATGTTCCCGAGCGGGCCACCCCGGCGGACTCCTCGAAGCCGCCGATCAAGGTCGGCTTCATGAACATCGACTCCGGTCCCATCGCGGCGACGCCCGAGCTGCACCAGGCAACCGACGCCGCGATCGCGTTCATCAATGCCGAGTTGGGCGGCGTCGGCGGCCGACCCATCGAGCTCGTGTTCTGCGAAACCGATCTCGGCGTCGACAAGGCGCAGGCGTGCGCCCGTCTGATGGTCGAACAACAGGTCGTCGCCGTGCTCGGCGGCCTCAACCTGTCGGCCGGTGCGGCCACGAAGATCCTCGAGGAGAACGACATCGCCTGGGTCGGCGGCATCCCGCTGGACCCCGCCGAGATGGCGAGCCCCATCGCGTTCCAGTTCAGCGGCGG
>CALMLJ010000052.1 GCA_937868025.1 uncultured Acidimicrobiaceae bacterium | reverse complement strand
GCAGTCGTCCGCCGCTCAGCTGGTCGACCGCCGCGAGCTGGCGGGCCATGAGGAAGGGGTCGCGGCCGGGGAGTACGAGCACGTTCGTCCCGAGCTTCAGCTTCGTCGTGCGGCCGGCCGCGAACGCGAGGGCGGCGATGGGGTCGAGCGCTCCGCCGGTCACCCGGTCCGACATCCACAACGAGTCGAATCCCAGCGCCTCGAGGAGGTCGACGACGTCGCCGAGCTGCGCCGGCGTGTCGAGGGACTGACCGACGCCGAGACCGACACCGAATCGGATCTTCATGTGCACCCCTTTGTGTGACTGCCCGACGATACGCCGGTGGCGAGGATCGCACCGTCTGTTGAAGCCGTGCCCGAGGGATGTGGCCCAGGAGGGCCGTCTCGGCGAGCCGACCCCGAAACGCGATGTTCACGGTCGGACTCGTCGCCGGAACGACCGACCCGACAAACTTGGGGGATGGCGACGACGACCACCGCGACCAAGGCGACCGAGGGAACGCTGAGCGACGTCAGTGACGTGCCGGTCCAGTACCGAGTCATCCACGGGCACCGGCGTGCGTTCCGAATGCTCGGCACAGGCCCCGCCCTGCTCCTCCTCCACGGCATCGGCGACAGCGGCCAGACGTGGGTGCCGCTCATGCGCCGTCTTGCCCGGCGGTACACGGTCCTGGCGCCCGACCTGCTGGGCCACGGAGCGTCCGACAAGCCCCGAGCCGACTACTCGGTCGCCGCCTACGCCAACGGCATGCGCGACCTCATGGAGGTGCTGGGCATCGACCGAGCGACCGTCGTCGGCCACTCACTCGGCGGCGGTGTCGCCGCGCAGATCGCCTACCAGTACCCCGATCGATGTGAGCGGCTGGTGCTCGTGGCGTCCGGTGGTGTCGCCCGCGACGTCAACCCGATGCTCCGCATCGCCGCAGCACCGTTCGCCGAGCTCGCCATCCCGGCGTTGCAGTGGCCGCTCGGGCGCCTCGGTGGTTCGCTGATCCTGTCGGCGTTGCGTGCGCTCGGCACCGACATCGGCCGCGATGCGACCGAGCTGCGGGCGGTGTTCGAGGGGATGCCCGACGGCAGCTCGCGGGGTGCCTTCACCCGCACCCTCCGATCCGTCGTCGACTGGCGGGGCCAGGTCGTGACGATGCTCGACCGGTGCTATCTCGCCGAGGCCGTCCCGATCCTGCTGGTGTGGGGCACACACGACGCCGTGATCCCCGTCGAACACGCGCAGATCGCACACGCGGCGATGCCGGGGAGCCGCCTCTCGATCTATCGCGAGGCCGGGCATTTCCCCCACCACACCGATCCGACCCGCTTCATTCGGGAGCTGCGCCAGTTCATCGACGGCACCGAACCGGCGACGCATCACCCCGATCGGTGGCGGCAGTTGCTCGCCGGCGAGGTTGCCGAACAGACGGCGGTGGGCGGCGTGCCGGCGGTCTGATCCGGCGTGGTTGTTACTGGGCGATCGCGTAGTTGGCGTCGACGCGAGGGGCGGGTTCGCTGGCGGTGAGGAGTGCTTCGACCCAGACGTTGCGGGCGTAGTCGGTGAGTGGCCAGTACCCGCCGTGGGGTCGCGTGGTGTCGGCGTTGATGCCGAGGTCGCGGTGGGCGGGGAGGTCCTCGAGTCGGCCGGGTGGCCCACCTGGTGGTGGCCCTCGGCGGCCGATTTCTTGGCCGTACCGGTCGCGGAACACGAAGGTTTGTGGTCCGTCGGTGCGGATCGACATGAGGCCCCGGTGCAGGAGGCGGTGGTGGAACCGGCAGAGGAGCACCATGTTGTCGATGTCGGTTGCTCCGAGGGGCCACCATTCGATGTGGTGGGCGTGGAGGTGTTTTTCGGCGGTGCAGCCGGGCACTGAGCAGCCGCCGTCGCGGAAGCGAAGGGCACGTTTCTGTTCGCGGGTGGCGAGTCGGGTTTCGTGGCCGAGTTTGAGGGGGATGCCGGTGCGGTGCCACATGAGTTGGAGGGTGCCTTCTTCGGCGAGGCGTCGTACGAGGCTGGGGGTGACGTGCGGCCCGGATTGGAGCCGGCAGATGGAGTCGGGGCGGATGGTGTTGTCGACGAGGGTTTCGAGGTCGATGAGGACGGTGACCAAGAAGCGTTCGTTGCCTTCGTCGCGGAGGCGCCGACGGTCGGCGCTGTCGAGGCCGAGGTCGGCCATTGCTCGGAGCGTGTCGGCGGGGTCGGGAGCGACGCGGGCTGTGTTGTCGCCGAGGGACAGTTCGACCTGTTTGGCGCCCGCCTCGTAGAGCCGGTCGAGGAGTGCGCCGATTTCGGGTGGGGCGGCGCCGTTGACCCGCCACGTGCCGTTGTCGTCGAACCAGGTCCGCCAGAACGACCGATGCTCGGGTTCGGTTGCTGTGGGGTCACCGTCTTCGGTCTCGCGGTGTTCGTCGGCGA
>CALMLJ010000051.1 GCA_937868025.1 uncultured Acidimicrobiaceae bacterium | reverse complement strand
GCAGGTGACCGAGCAGGTGTGGCAGCCGATGCACTTGTCGAGGTTCATCACCATGCCGACATGCGCCATCACGCGCTTGGGAGCGGCCATTATCGCCGCCCCCCTTGCGAGAGCCAGCCTCCGGCCCCGAGCGCCAGCCACTGTGGCTGGCTCTGGACGGGGATGGCTGGCCCTCGACGCTGGGGTCGCGGAATCGATCGGTGCTGGTTCATCAGTACTGCACCTCCTGGGAGCGGCGGCGGACGGTCGAGACGATGTCGCGTTGCACCCCGGTCGGCCCGAGGTAGTTGAACGCGTACGACTGGTGCGCGTACGCCCCGATCAGGTGGGTCGGCTTGACCAGGATCCGGGTCACCGAGTTGTGGATGCCGCCGCGCTTGCCGGTGGCCTCCGACTTCGGGACGTCGATGGTCCGCTCCTGGGCATGCTGGACGTAGCAGATGCCGTCCGGCAGCTTGTGGGTGACCACAGCGCGGGCCACGAACACGCCGTTGGCGTTGGTGAGCTCGATCCAGTCGTTGTCGGCAACACCGATCGACGCCGCATCGTTCACGCTCAGCCAGGCCTGCGGACCACCTCGTCCGAGCGAGAGCATGAAGAGGTTGTCCTGGTACTCCGAATGGATGGACCACTTGTTGTGCACGGTCAGGTAGCGCAACGTGATGGCCTTCTCGCCGGTCGGCCCGAGTTCGGGCTCGCCGAAGGCGTGGGTCATGTCCAGCGGTGGACGGAAGGTCGGCAGTTGCTCACCGGCGTCGATCATCCAGTCGTGGTCGAGGAAGAAGTGCATCCGTCCGGACAGGGTGTGCCACGGCTTGAGCCGCTCCGTGTTGATGGTGAACGCCGCGTAGCGCCGTCCGCCGGTCTCCGAACCCGACCACTCCGGTGAGGTGATCACCGGCTGCGGGGCCTCCTGGGTCTGCTTGAACGTGATGCGGCGCTCCTCCTGGCCTTCGCTGAGGTCGGCGAGCTTGCGTCCGGTCTTGGCCTCGAGGTTGTGGAAGCCCTGGGTGGCCAGTTCGCCATTGGTGGTGCCGGAGAAAGCGAGGATCGCCTCGGCCAGGCGGGCGTCGGTGTCGATCGCGGGACGACCCGCACCGGCGCCGGACGGCATCACGCCATGCAGCCGTCCGAGCAGGTCGACCGATCCCTTGACGTCGTAGGTGATGTTCTTCACCGTGAAGCCGAGCCGGTCGGCCAGCGGGCCCACCGTGGCGAGCTTGTCGGCGATCGCGGTGTAGTCGCGTTCGACCACCATCAGTGCGGGCAGGTTCTTGCCCGGCACGGCCGGCAGGTCGGTCCCGCGCCAGTCGGGCACGTGGCCGCCGGGCTGGCTGATCTGGCCGGGGGTGTCGTGCTGCATTGGCACCGCGACCAGGTCGGCGCGGGTGTCCAGGCGGCCCTTGGCGAGCTTGCCGATCGCCCTCGCCAGCAGGGTGAAGAAGTCGAAATCGCTCTTCGACTCCCAGGGCGGGTCGATGGCCGGGGTGAACGCGTGCACGTAGGGGTGCATGTCGGTGCTGGACAG
>CALMLJ010000050.1 GCA_937868025.1 uncultured Acidimicrobiaceae bacterium | reverse complement strand
CAAGCGACCACCCCGAAAGTGGTGTGACGCTCGAGCCGACCTTGGCGACCGAGGCGACCTGGCTCACCGGGTACGCCGCCGAGCAGCTCCGCGAGATCCTCGACTGGGACGACGTGGAGCAGTCGCTCGTCGCAACGATCGACGGCGAACTCGACGAGCACAACACGGGCACGCTTCAGTACGTCACCGACCTCGTCTGCGCCCGGCTCGAAGCCGAGCACGGCGTACGTCCGGTCGGCCCTCACCAGCGCCCAGCATTGAGCATCGACGTACGGCCGGTCGGCCGCTCCGACGCGGCGATCGCCGTCGAATACGACTACGCCAGCGGCGTCGTCATGTCCTCGGGCCGCCTCTACTGGGACGACGACGTCCGCCCGCACCTGTCCACCGATCACCCGCGGTTCGAGGAACGGATGGAAGCCATCTACGCGACGATCAACCAACACGCAGCAGCCCTGCTCGCCGAGATCAAACGCATCCAGGCCTGACGCCGTTGCCCGATCGTCAGGACGACGGCGGGAACAGCGCCGGGTCGGACCACATGAACGGCATGGCCAGCCGAACTCGCACCCGTCACCGCCGCAACCTCGACAATGCTCGCGCCCGAAGTCGAGCCGCCGGCCCACCGCCTGAGGACATCGACGTGATGGCCCATCTCCGCGCCAGCGCGGAGCGCGGTAGCGACAGAGCCCGCCACCTCCTCGATGTGTTCGAGGGGATCGTCAGCGAGCTTCAAGCGGCTGACCCCGAGGCCGTCGACGACCTCGACGACAGCTGCAAGAGCTGCCTGATCGCAGAATCCACCGACGGTCGGCTCTGCGACGAATGCCGCGACACCCTCTGCCGGCGCTGCGAAGCGTTCCTCGACAGCGGCGACCTGCCCGGCGGGCTCTGCACCGTGTGCCGGCCGAACGATCTCGAGGGTGGCACCTGCGGATAGGAGCATCGGTCGCGCTCGCAACCCACATCGACTGTATGACCATCTCGAACCGCCAACCCGCCGGCGTCCCTACCGGAGGCCAGTTCACGGCTGGCAAACGCGACGAGAGCCCCACCCAGCTCGAAGCACCAGCGTTCGACCCGGTCGCATCTGCTCGACGCGCCGAGCTCTACGCGGAGATCCGAGCTCGCCAAGAGGAGCTCGTTCAACTGACGCTCGCCGAACTGAAGGCCCACATCTCATCCAAGTACCCGACGGCGGCCTACATGGTCTGCAGCGACGACGACGATCCGATGTCGACGCTCTCGTACTGTCGACTCCTCGATGCGAGCGGGCAGGAGGTCGCATCCCGGTACTCGGACTACGACACCGTCACGTCGACGCTCGTGTCGTTCCTCGACGGCGGCAACACGCACGGCTGGGAAGGGTTCACGTTGGACCGGTACAACGACGAGACGGCCGACGAGCTCTACGAGCAAGGCGA
>CALMLJ010000049.1 GCA_937868025.1 uncultured Acidimicrobiaceae bacterium | reverse complement strand
TTGACCAAGCGGTCAAGTTTTTCCAATTCACCCCGCCGTGATGCGTGACACCCGTCACCGCTACCATTTCGGCCGTCTGTCACACCGAGGGGATCCACCAGCACATGGCAACTTCTAACGACGAGCAGCTCCGCGACCAGGTCAAGGGTCAAACGGTCGTCACCGAGTTCCTCAAGACCGTGGACGCCCACGGCTCCGACCGCGCACTCCGGTGGATGGAGGGCGACGACTGGAAGGCGCTGACCTTCGATGAGCTCGCCGATCAGGTGGCCCGGGTCGCGGGTGGCCTGGCCGACCTCGGCATCGGCCGAGGCGACCGGGTGGTCCTGATGCTGCGCAACGTGCACCAGTTCCACGTCGCCGACCTGGCCGTCCTCCTCTGTGGCGCAACCCCGGTGTCGATCTACAACTCGTCGTCACCCGACCAGATCGCCTACCTCGCCGGCCACTGCGAGGCGAAGCTCGGCATCATCGAAGACGCCGGCTTCCTCGCCCGCTTCACCGAGGTCGCCGACCAGCTCCCCGATCTCACCACGCTGGTACTCGTCAACCCGTCCCCCGACGTCGATGTCGATGTCGTCGATTGGTCGTCGCTCCTCGAGCACGAACCGGTGGACCTCGCCGAGGCGGCCAAGGTCGCGCAACCGGAGGACCTGGCGACGATCATCTACACGTCGGGTACCACCGGCAACCCCAAGGGGGTGATGCTCGACCACTTCAACCTCTGCTGGACGCTCGCCTGCCTGCGCGAGGCCTTCGAGACCGAGACCTTCGCCGGGCAGAAGGTCGTGTCGTACCTTCCCATGGCCCACATCGCCGAACGGGCGACCAGCCACTACGGCCTGGCCATGAACGGCTACGAGGTGTCGTGCTGCCCCGACCCGAGCCTCATCGCCACCTACGCCCGCGAAGTGAAGCCCAACATCATGTTCGGGGTGCCGCGGGTGTGGGAGAAGATCTACAGCGGAGTCACCGCAGCGCTGTCCGCCGACGAGGAGAAGAAACGTCAGGTCGACGAAGCGGTCGCAGCGGCCATCCCGATCGTCGAGAAGATCACCTGGGGCACCGCGACCGACGAGGAGAAGGAGACCTACGCGTTCCTCGACGCCGTCGCCTTCTCGACCATCCGGCAGCTCATCGGTCTCGACGAACTCGATCTCGCGGTCACGGGCGCCGCACCGATCACTCCCGAGCTGCTCCAGTGGTTCCGCGCCATCGGCGTGCCGCTCGCGGAGATCTACGGCATGAGCGAGTCGACCGGCCCCATCAGCTTCGCCGCTCGTAAGCCGAAGGCCGGCACGGTCGGTCCGGCCATTCCCGGTCTCACCCTGGCGATCGCCGACGACGGTGAGGTCATCTTCCGGGGCGGCAACGTCTTCAAGGGCTACCTCAACGACCCCGAGAAGACCGCCGAAGCGATCGACGAGGACGGATGGGTCCACACCGGCGACATCGGCGAGATCGACGACGACGGCTACCTCCGGATCGTCGACCGCAAGAAGGAACTGATCATCACCGCCGGCGGCAAGAACATCAGCCCCGCCAACCTGGAGGCGGCGCTGAAGACGATCCCGCTCGTCGGCCAGGCCGCGGCGATCGGCGACAACCGCCCGTTCGTCGCCGCGCTCGTTGTGCTCGATCCCGAGGCGGCGCCCGTGTGGGCCGCGCAGCACGGACTCGAGGGCAAGTCCCTCGACGAGCTGGCCGAGGAGCCGGCCGTGATCGACGAGATCAACGCTGGCCTCGCCGACGCGATGAGCCGCTTCAACAACGCCGAGCGCGTCAAGCGCGTCAAGGTCCTCGGCGAGGAGTGGCTGCCCGATTCCGACCTCATGACCCCCACGTCCAAGCTGAAGCGGCGGGGCATCCACGCGAAGTTCGCGGAGGAGATCGAGGCGTTCTATGGCGGCTGATGCCCGCCGGCCACCGAAGGTGGCGATGTTGGTGTCACGGTTCCCGAAGGTGACCGAGACGTTCCAGCTCAGGGAGATGGTGGCGCTCGAGAAGATGGGCGTCCCGATCGAGCTGTACGCGATCACCCATCACGACGACGGTGGAACGGTGCAGGCCGAGGCCGCTGCACTCGACGCGCGGGCGAACTACTTCCCGCGCATGTCGTGGGAGATCCTGAAGGCACAGTTCATCTGGCTGCGTCGCAATCCCGCCGGATACGTCAAGGCGTGGAAGTGGAGCATCGCTTCGAACCTCGGGGCCCCCGAGTTCCTGCTGCGCAGCTTCCTG
>CALMLJ010000048.1 GCA_937868025.1 uncultured Acidimicrobiaceae bacterium | reverse complement strand
GACGAGCTGATCGCCGTTGCGAACCAGGGCGAGTTCGACGAGTTCGACCTCAACGCCTTCTTCGAGGCCACCGGCACCGGCAAGGGCGCCGAGTTCGTCCACAAGACCGATGTGCAGAAGTGGCTCGACATCATCCGTGGAGCACACCTGCCCACCCAGGTCGACGCGATGCGGATGGGCACCCGCCCGCCATTCCCATACTCCGACGTCCGGCTCCTGCCATACCTCCAGCACTCGTTCTGGTTCCTGCCGAACGTCGCCGCGTGCGATGCGATGGCGAACCTGCTGGCCGAGAAGCAGAACGCCTTCTGGCACGACTACGAGGTCCTCGTCGTCGCCGGCCCCAGCGCAGGCATCGGGCTCGACGCGCTCCCGCCGGTGAGGCAGGCGATCGCCGACGGCCACGACACCAAGACGATCACCCTGTCCTGCGGGAAGCTCACCACGGGTGTCACGGTCAAGCAGTGGTCCTCGATCCTGATGCTGCGCAACCTGAACTCGCCCGAGACGTACTTCCAAGCCGCGTTCCGCGTCCAGTCCCCGTGGTCCATCAAGAACCCCGACGGCAACGACCCGAACGCCGAGGCCGTCCTCAAGCCCGTGTGCTTCGTCTTCGACTTCGCCCCGACCCGCGCACTGCGCCAGATCGCCGACTACGGCGCCGGGCTCTCCCCAGAGACACCGAACCCAGAGCAAGCCGTTGAGGAACTCGTGAAGTTCCTCCCTGTTCTCGCCTACGACGGCTCCAACATGACCCAGGTCGATGCTGGCGGCATCCTTGACATCGCCATGTCGGGCACCTCAGCAACGCTGCTCGCGCGCAAGTGGGAGTCCGCGATCCTCGTCAACGTCGACAACGACACCCTGCGCCGCATCATGAACAACCCCGACGCTCTCAACGCCGTCATGAACATCGAGGGCTTCCGCGCGCTCGGCAACGACATCTTCGAGACCGTCGTGAACAAGAGCGACGCGGTGAAGAAGGCCAAGAAGGAGAAGGGCGAAGACGCCACCCCGGCGGAGAAGAAGGAACTCACCGCCGAGGAGAAGGAGTACAAGTCCAAGCGGAAACAGATTCAGGACAAGCTGGTCAAGTTTGCCACCCGAATCCCGGCATTCATGTACCTGACCGACTTCCGTGAGAACACTCTCCAGGACGTCATCACCAAGCTCGAACCGGGGCTCTTCCGAACCGTCACCGGGCTGACCGTTGAGGACTTTCACCTCCTCGTCAACCTCGGCGTCTTCAACGCCACCCACATGAATCAGGCTGTCTTCGCGTTCCGCCGTTACGAAGACTCGTCCCTGTCCTATACCGGAATCGAGTCCCACAAGGGTCTGCGCCACTACGGCCTCTACGACACCGTGGTCGCCATCGATGACGAGACAATCGCCTGACCTTCTGCCAGCCTGACCGAGAGATACAGCATGTCCTTCCAGACTCCGCGCAGCATCGAGGAGATGCTCACCGCCATCCACAAGCGCGAGTACCTGATGCCCGCGATCCAGCGCGAGTTCGTCTGGGGTGCCGACCAGATCACCAAGCTCGTCGACAGCCTCATGCGCGGGTACCCGGTCGGCTCGTTCCTGCTCTGGGATGTCAAGCCGGAGACCGCCCAGTCGTACACGTTCTACGAGTTCTTGACGAACTATCACGAGCGGGACAACCCCTACGCAGACAAGGCAACGGTGCCTTCCGGGAGCGGCACCACCGCTGTCCTTGATGGGCAGCAGCGCCTCACTTCGTTGAACATTGCCCTGTACGGCAGCTACGCGGAGAAGAAGAAATATGCGTGGTGGAACAGCGCTGATGCCTTCCCCGTCAAGCGCCTCTATCTGAACCTCGTTGATGAGCCCGACGACGAGGAGCTGGGGACGAAGTATGACCTGCGGTTCCTCACGGACCGGGAGGCAGCCCCTGCCGAGGGCGAGGCCAACAAGTGGTTCCGTGTCGGGGCGGTGCTCGACCTCGCCAACGCAGGCCCGGCGATCATGCGAGAACTGGAGCAGCGTGGGATCGCAGGTTCGGCCGACGCCTTCCAGCGGCTCTACGACCTGTACGAGGCTGTACGTGTCTTGAAGCCGATGAACTACTTCCTGGTCACAGATCAGGATGCCGACAAGGTGCTGGAAATCTTCGTGCGGGTCAACAGCGGCGGGACCACCTTGTCGTACTCCGACCTGCTGCTGTCGATGGCGACGAACCAGTGGCAAGAGCTGGATGCCCGAGAAGAGGTCCGCTCCTTGGTGTCGGAGATCAACAGCAACGCCGGGCGACAGTTCTCCTTCTCGAAGGATGTTGCGCTGAAGACGGCGCTGACGATCGCCGATGTCGATGTGCGGTTCAAGGTCACCAACTTCACGCAAGGGAACATGGCGAAGGTCGAGGCAGCCTGGCCTCAGATCAAGGGCGCCCTGCTCCGAGCCGCCACCCTGCTCCAGCAGTTCGGGTACAACGAGCGCAACCTGACAGCGAACAGCGTGATCGTGCCCGTGGCGCACTACCTGCACCTGCGAGGTGCGGGCGACTCCTATCTCGATTCCACTGCGGACGCGGCCGACAGGCTGGCCCTCCAACGATGGGTGACCCGCTCACTCGTCAAGCGCGGCATCTGGGGATCGGGTCTCGACACCCTCCTGACCCGCATCCGCGATGTCCTCCGCACGAACGCGGAGGGCGGCTTCCCGGTAGCAGCGGTCGAGGAGGCCATGGCGGCGGTCGGCAAGAGCCTCGCGTTCGACAACGCTGAGATCGATGAACTGCTGAACCTCAAGTACGCCGGCCAGCGGACGTTCTCAGTTCTCTCAGTGTTGTATCCCGGGCTGGACCTGAGCAAGAAGTTCCACGAGGATCACATCTTCCCGAAGTCGCGCTTCACCAAGAAGAAGCTCACCGAGGCAGGTGTTCCTGCCGACAAGATCGATGACTACCTGGCGGTCGTGAACCTCCTGCCCAATCTCCAGCTCCTCGCAGGTACCGCGAACATCGAGAAGCAAGACAGCCTCCCTGCCGCATGGATCGAGGCCGCGTTCCCCAGCGAGGACAAGCGGGCGACGTACCTGGCCGAGAACGACCTCGACGGACTCCCGCTCGACCTCGGCGACTTCACTGCGTTCTTCGAACAGCGCAAGCAGCGCATCCGGACCCGTCTCCTCGCCGCTCTCGGGACGACACCGGGCACACCAGCGGACGAGCCACCCGCGTAGTCGCCACCCGGTTAGGCCGTGAGCAGCGAAAGCGCGGTCACGGCCTGGAGCGGTAGCACCCCGTTGCCAAGTGCCGTGATCTGCTGGTTCTGCGTCAACTCGTCGCTGTCGGTTACCCAGCCGGTCGGTAGGCCCATGAGCCATTCGACGAATGCTGGTGCTGGGCGGGGGCCATCGGCGCCGTTCAGGAGGGCTGGCGCAGGCGCGGGGCGTCCGGTGATGTGTTCCCAGCGGGTGATGGCGTCGGCGTAGCGTCCCCAGCGTTGAACAGTCCGTCTATCAGGGACCACAGCGTCTCCGACTCGGCTCTCCTGCTCGGCGAACCAGCCGGTCCGTGGAGTACGAAGTCGATGATCTGGTGCGACAGTGCGATCGTCCCTCGCCGGGCTCGCACCTGGTCGAGGGTTTCCCCGCCGCGTGAGGAGTCGGTTGCCAGCGGGGTGCGGAAGCGTGCGGTGGCCGAGGATGAAGATGCGGAGCCTGTGGTGAGGAGCGCCGACAAGGGAAGCCGGTAGACCGATCCATCGCGCATCCAGCCGCAGGTCGGCCAGATCGCCGAGAACGGCGCCGAGAGCCCGTAGAGGTCGAGCTGCGTTGTCTCCCAGATGCCACGGGTCGGGTTCCATGCTGCGAAGGGTTGCGTCGTCGGGGGTTGCGTCACTGGGGTTGCGTTGGTCATGGTCGTCTCCTTCTGGCGGTGGCCGGGTCGCGGGTGAGGACAGCAGCCCGCGGACGTTCTCGATGACGACCCACTCGGGCTGGAGCGCGTCGATCGCTGCGGCCATGTGTGCCCACAGTCCCGAGCGGGTGCCGGGCGCGATGCCGGCGCGCTTGCCGACGGTGGACACGTCCTGGCAGGGGAAGCCGCCGATGAGGATGTCCACGGGCTCAACCTGGCGCCAGTCGATAGCGGTGATGTCGCCGAGGTTCGGCGCGTCGGGCCAGTGGCGGGAGAAGACGCGGGCGACGGGCTCGTTGAGTTCGGAGAACCACACGGTCTTGGCGTTGAAGACGTGCTCGACGGCGAGGTCGAGGCCGCCGTAGCCGCTGAACAGCGACCCGATTCTGAGTCGTGAATCGCTGCTGGCGTTGAGTTCGTGCATGAAGAGCGCTCCGGCTGACAGTCGTCCCCGACATCCGCGCCTCGTCGAGAACCGATGCCGAGCTGGTCACCTGTCAGGTGCACGACTCCGACACGCCGCTGGTCACCAACCGACCCGACGAACTCCAACAGGCCGCCGCATCTGCCGCAGAAGCCTCCATATCTGGCCTCCGCTCGGGCCTCCTTCTGAGGCCACACGCCTCTTGCAGGTCGAGGGGAAAGGGCTCCATCACCGCAGAAGTCACCGGACGGGGGTGCTCACCTGCCCGGCATAGACGGGAGGTGAACATGACTGTTTCGATGCGCGTCATGTCAGCGGGAGACGGCTACAAGTACCTGCTCAAGACGATCGTGGCGGCCGACGGCGACCGGTCGCTATCAACGCCCCTGACCCGCTACTACGCGGAGGCCGGAACCCCTCCCGGACGCTGGCTTGGCGCCGGAGTCGGCGCACTGGGGCACGGTGAACTCTCCGTCGGTGACCGCGTTTCAGAGGCACAGCTCCAACTCTTGATCGGCATGGGGCGAGACCCCATCACCGGCAACCCACTCGGCTTGGCGTTCCCGACCTACAAGACCCCGCCGGAGCGTATCGAGTCCCGGATTGCCGACCTCGAAACGTCCATGACACCTGGCGTCAAGGGTGAAGCGGTCGCTCAGATCGTGGCCGAGGAGACCGCGCGGGGAGCCCGGCGGGCCGTGGCGGGCTTCGACTTCACGTTCTCGATCCCGAAGTCCGCGAGCGTGCTGTGGGCAGTTGCGGACGCTGGGGTCCAAGCGCTGATCGGTGAGGCGCATCATCGGGCGGTTGCGGAGGTGGTTGCGTTCATGGAGCGCGAGGTTGCAGCCACCCGCACCGGCGCAACCGCCGGAGACGGTGCAGTTGCCCAGGTCGATGTCACCGGGCTCATCGCGACCGCGTTCGATCACTTCGACTCCCGCGCCGGCGACCCTCACCTGCATACGCATGTGGTCATCAGCAACAAGGCCAAGACCGCCTTCGACGGCAAGTGGCGCTCGCTCGATGGCAGGCCGATGCACGCCGCCGTGGTCGCGCTCTCCGAGCTCCACGAAGCCGTGTTCGCCGACCACATGACCCGCACCTTCGGGGTCTCCTGGGAAGCCCGCGAGATGGGCCGCGACAAGAACCCGGCCTGGGCGATCACCGGTGTGCCCGAGCAACTGGTCGCGGAGTTCTCCACCCGTGCCCGTCACATCGACATCGAGACCGACCGCCTCATCACGGAGTACGTCGCCCAGCACGGTCGCCAGCCTTCGAACGCGACGATCCTCAAGCTCCGCGCCCAGGCAACTTTGACCACTCGGCCCGAGAAACTGGTCCGGTCCCTGGCCGACCTCACTGCCGAGTGGCGAGCCCGCGCTACGAAGGCTCTTGGCCGGGACGCGACGATGTGGGCGCGCGAGGTGACCGACAACGACAAGCCGCTGCTGCTTCGCGCCGACGACGTGCCGCTCGACGTGATCGGCGAGATCGGGCGCTCGGTTGTGGAGGTGGTTGGTGAGAAGCGATCCACTTGGCGACGGTGGAATCTCATGGCCGAGGCATCCAGGCAGACGATGGGCTGGCGGTTCGCGACCATGCAAGACCGAGAAGCCATCGTCGCGATGGTCGCCGACGCCGCCGAACAGGTATCCCTCCGGCTGACGCCACCTGAGCTCGCTACGTCACCGGCTGTGTTCCGCCGCGAAGACGGCACCTCGGTGTTCCGGCCGAAGAGATCTACCGTGTTCACCTCAGAGACGCAGCTCGCGGCCGAGGACAGGCTGCTCGAACGCGCCAGCAACCTGGCCGGACCGACGGTGGCACTTGCGACGGTCGAGAAAATCACGCGTCGCGCCGACCCCGAAGGGCGGCTGCTCGGTGACGACCAAGCCGACGCTCTGATCCGCATCGCGGTGTCGGGACGGATGCTCGATGTCCTCGTCGGTCCAGCGGGAGCGGGCAAGACCACTGCCATGAACGCGCTCCGCAGGGCGTGGGAGGCCGAGCACGGCTCCGGTTCCGTCGTCGGCCTCGCTCCGTCAGCGGTCGCCGCGCAGGTGCTCGCCGACGACCTTGGGATCGCGACCGAGAACACGGCGAAGTGGTGGCAGAACCATCTCCTGCACGGCACCACCTTCGAGAAGGGGCAACTCGTCATCATCGACGAAGCCTCGCTCGCGGGCACCCTGTCGCTGGACCGCATCGCTCACCTCGCCCAGGACGCCGGGGCGAAGGTACTGCTGGTCGGCGACCACGCCCAGCTACAATCCGTGGACGCCGGCGGCGCGTTCGCGATGATCGCCAACAACCGGGACGACACCCCGGAACTGGTCGACGTTCACCGGTTCACCCACGCCTGGGAGAAGACCGCCTCACTCGAGCTGCGCCACGGACGCACCC